>NZ_RCVI01000410.1:0-90597 GCF_003667455.1 Micromonospora sp. CV4
AGCCCTGGTAGAGGTACTGGTTGGCGACGGTCATCTCGCCCCACTTGCCGCCCAGGATCTCCTGCAACCGGCGGGCGAACGCCGCGTCCGGGCCGTCCGGCTTCGCCTCGAACTGCAGGTCCTTGATATGGCTGAACATGGGTCCTCCTCGGTGCCGTTGCTGTTGGCAGGGAGAATTCCCGCCGCGGTGGCCCGCCCAGGCCAATCGGCGGCCCCGGCGGGCCATCCGTGGGCATGGTGGGGGCAGCACCCCGATCGCGCCCCTGAGGTGGCGGCCTGCGTACGCACAGACGTTCGCCGGCGGCGGCGAGCAGATGAGCGAGCGGTGGGCGGCACCGGTTGGTCATTGTCGGCCGCCGCAGGACCGTGGAGACGTCGCTGACGGGCTGCGGCGCGAACCCGGTCGGTCGCGGTGCACATCCCGGACGGCCGGGCCACGGCGAAGGGCGCCTCAGCCGGCGCCGTGTCCGTCAGACACTGGACAGCGCGGACACCCGGGGGGCCAGTTGGGCGACGGGCCGCGCTGTCTGCTCGCCATGGCGGTGGCCGCGGCCCGGACAGAGACTCGTCAGTGTGCCGGTCGCCGTCAGGATGGCGATGACGCAGGGGGCCGCATCGCGCAGGATCAGCTCAACCTGGGCGTGGGCCGCGGTGCTCTGTACGCGCAGCAGGGCGCTGATGCCATGGGCGCTGAAGAAGGTCACGCCGGACAAATCGAGCACGAGTCGCGCGGGCCGCCGACCGATCCCGTGTTCAGCCAGGTCGGTGATGAGGTGCGCGTTGCTCATGTCGATTTCACCGCTGACGGTGATCACTATCAGCGGTCCCTCGGTGTCCAGGGACAGCGTCATGATCGGCTCGGCGGGCCGGATCTGATGGCGGACGGGGTGCTTGAAGGTCGACAACGCGCCTCCCGATGGTGCATCGGTCAGTTGCGGTCAGCCCCGCGTTGGCGGCGGCGACCTTGGGCGCATGTCTTGACCCGTTGACCACCCTACCCGCAGTGCTGGTCGTCAGCACCTGGGCAGTGCGAGTGGGGGACTGCCTGCGACGCTGATCACGACCCGCACGCCCGGCTCACTCGCCACGCCGCTCCGGACGGCGGCGGGATGTCACGCCCATCGCGCAGAGGCGTTCAACAGCCGGGAAGAGTAGATTGGTAGTCCTGTAGCCCGCATCCCCCAAATTGGTGCGGCGAGCCGGCGTCGAAGAAGCGGCGTGGGTCCCGGTTCCGCCCTCGCGGCTCCGTGCAGCGGCCCGCCACCGTGGGCTGCCATCCGCGCGTTCACCCGGCTTCGGCCCGCGGCCGCGCGCCGCTCGTGAGGATGTGGCGCCATGGCCCGACCCTCCATCGACCCCGCAGACGCCTTCGCCGAACTCGGCCGCATCAAACTCCAGGACAACAGTCTCGACGGCGTCCTTCAGCGCGTCGCCGATCTCGCCAGACGAGCCCTGCCCATCCCGGTGGAGGTGTCGGTCACGCTGGTGCGCGGCGAGACCGCGCACACCGCCGCCTATACCGATGACCTGGCCCGAGACCTCGACGAGCGGCAGTACGCGCAGGGTCGTGGCCCCTGCCTGGAGGCCTCGCTCAGCGGCACCGTCGTCACGGTGCCGGACCTCGCCGCCGAGGACCGCTGGCCGGACTGGGCCGACCGCGGCCGCAAGGCCGGAGTGGGAAGTTCCGTGTCGATCGGCCTGCCGATCCAGGAGGCGGTCGTCGGAGCGCTGAACGTCTATGCGCGTACGCCGCACGCCTTCGACGACGAGTCGGTCTCGATCCTCAACACGTTCGGCGCCTACGCCGCTGTGGCCCTGGCCAACGCGCAGCTCTACGACAGCACCACCACCCTCGCCCGGCAGATGCAGGAGGCGATGGCGAGCCGAGCGGTCATCGAGCAGGCCAAGGGCATCATCATGGCCGAGCGCCGCTGCACTCCCGAGCAGGCGTTCGCAATCCTGTCGAAGGTGTCGCAGGACTCCAACCGCAAGGTCCGCGAGGTGGCCCAGGCCATGGTCGAGCGGGCCGCCCGGCCTTCCGGGGTCGAGCGAGCCGCCCGGCCTTCCGGGGTCTGAGCGCGCCGAGGCCCCGGAGTTCCCGGGTGGCCGCAGCCGGCCGGGAGACGATGTCCTCTGGCGTTCGGCGTGCCTGCTTGGATAATGGGTTCCCCATGGATAATCGCCATCTCGTCCTGCTGGACACCGACATCGGCAACGACATCGACGACGCGGTGTGCCTCGCCTATCTGCTGGCGCAGCCCCACTGTGACCTGCTCGGCATCACGACGGTCACCGCCGAGCCGGAACAGCGGGCCGGCCTCGCCAGCGTGCTCTGCCAGACGGCGGGCCGCCGCGTGCCGATCTTTCCCGGGGCGCCGGCGCCATTGGCCAGCCCACCGGTCCAGGGTCCACCACCGCAGGCCGCCGCGCTCGCACGATGGGCTCACGAGGATTCCTTCCCCGCTGGCGAGGCGGTGGAGTTCCTGCGGCGGACGATCCGCGCGCACCCCGGTCAGGTGACGCTGCTGGCGATCGGCCCGTTGACGAACGTCGCGCTGCTGTTCGCCGTCGACCCGCAGATTCCGTCGTTGTTACGGTCGCTGGTCATGATGGGCGGGTCGTTCGCCGAAGGCTCCGGCCCGGAATGGAACATCCACTGTGATCCGTACGCGGCGGCCCGCGTCTATGCCGCGGCGGTACCGGTCCACCGCTCGATCGGCCTCGACGTCACGACCCGGGTCCAGATGAAGGCCGACGAGTTTCTCCGGCGGTGCGGTGACATCCCGCTGCTGCGCCCGGTCGCCGACATGGCCGCGTCCTGGTTCGCTGATCGCCCAGAGGTCACGTTCCACGACCCGCTGGCGGCGGCGACGCTCTTCGACCCCGCGCTCTGCTCCTTCGCCGCCGGCGAGGTGGCCGTCAGGTGCGAGGGCGGGCCGGCGGCGGGCATCACGACCTGGCGGCCCGCCGACGACGTCGAGCCCGGCCCGGAGGCCGGCTCCGGCGCCCGGACGGAAGGCCGGGTGCCGGCGCCGCACGAGGTCGCACTCGACGTGCGAGAGCAGGCGTTCCTCGATCACTACTTCGCGGTCGTGGAGGCGTTCTCGTCCACCGGTGCACAGGACTGACCCGACCACGCCGGGCGCCGATCCTGGCGTCAGTGCCCGTGACTCCCGGCGTCGGCTACCGGCTGGCCCACAACAGCCCGCGCTCGGTCAGCGTCCGCACCTCCTGGTGGTCGAGATCCTCGGGCCGGTGCCCGATCGTCGAGACGAAGACACGGCCGAGGCCCCACTGCCGGGTCCAGACCGCCGGGGACACCACGTCCTGGCGCCACGGCGTCTCGGGCGTCGCGCGGAAGCGGGTCGTGGCCAGCACGTCGTTTCCCGCGTCGGTCAGCATCCAGTACTGCTCGGTGACCTGACTCCACCGCCGCTGGATGCCGGCGACGATCGGATGGTCGGCCCGTTCGGGCACCACCTCGATCTCGTGCTCGACGAAGCCGCCGGGGTGCTCCGCGAACTGGCCCCCGGTCATCTGGAGGTACGGCGTCGATGCGCGGAACGAGTCGACGATCCCGCCGTGCCAGCCGGCGAACCCGGTGCCGGCCCGTACGGCCGCCACGAGCCCCGCGATCTGCTCCTCGGTGGCGGTGCCCATGGTCCAGCACTGCACGACCAGGTCGGTCCGTGCCATCCGGTCGGCGTCCGCGTAGTCGGCGAGATCGTCGCTCACCTCGACGGCGAAGCCGTTGTCGCGGAGGAAGGGCACGAACCGGTCGGTCGTCTCGATCGGCTGGTGCCCCTCCCAGCCGCCCCGGACGACCAGCGCGCGGCGATCGGTCGTCACGGCAGCAGGTTCCGCAGCGGGGAGCGTCGCGGCGCGTTGCTCAGCTCGTTGGCGATCGCCCGGTAGGCGGGCTTCGGCGCCAGCTCGTCGTCGAAGGCGAGTGGCCGGCGCGGTGCGCCGTCCTCGCGGGGGTAGTCCTCTTCGAGCCAGGTGTAGCGGTCGGTCAGGCCGAACGCCATCACCGCCTTGACGGACCGGAGCGAGAGCGCGACGTCGAGGTAGCGCCGGTACACGTCGGCGACGGCGGCGTCGCGGGTCGCGATGTCCGCCGGCAGGCCGTCGTCGAGCACGTCGAGTTCCGTGATGAGGATGTCCAGGCCACGGTCCGCAACCTCGGAGAACCAGTCGAGGTAGGCCCTGGCCCGGAACCGGTCCGCGAACCGGTCGGCGAGCAGGTGCGCCTGCACACCAAGGGCATGCACCGGTACGCCGTCGCGGAGCAGGTCGTCGATGACCTGGAGAGTGGCGCGGCGGCGTGGTTCCGGCTCGTCGCCGTACTCGTTGACGGTCTCGA
This sequence comes from Micromonospora sp. CV4, assembly GCF_003667455.1. Lineage (NCBI taxonomy): Bacteria > Bacillati > Actinomycetota > Actinomycetes > Micromonosporales > Micromonosporaceae > Micromonospora > Micromonospora sp. CV4. Next base: position 4,364 of record NZ_RCVI01000410.1, read on the forward strand.
AGCCGAACTCGTTCAACACGAGGACGGCCGACGGATCGGCGGCGTGCGCGACATGGAAGGCGTCGGCCACGTAGGACTTGCCGATCGTCTCCCACCACGGCACGTCGGTGCGGTAGCCGCGCCGGCCTTCGGGGCTGGTGACCTCATTGGCCACGCTCCAGGCGCCGACCCGGCCACGGTAGCGGCGGACGACGGCCTCGGCCGTGCCGAGGAGCAGGTCGCGTGCCTCCTGCTCGCTCAGGCCCCACAGGTCGTCCTCGGTCCATCCTTCGCCGAAGCCCTCGTCCCAGACGAGGTGGGCGCCGAAGACGGCCATCCGCTGTGCCTCGGCGTACGCGATGATCTGGTCGGCGTAGGTGAAGTCGAGTTCGGCGTCCGGCGTCGGCTTGAGCCGGTACCAGAGCAGGTCGTCCTCGGTGAAGAGCAGGGCGGCTTCCCGGCTGACCAGATGTTGGTAGGCGGTGTCGGTCAGCTGCCAGGTTGCCACCGAGGTGCCGAAGGCGAGGCCGTTCGGTCTGGCCAGTCTCCACAGTGGTGGGCGTTGCCGTCCGGCCGCAGCGAGCGGCCCGGTGCCGGCGGGTGCCGCGGCTGCCGCAGCGGGGCCGCCCAGCGCGCCGGCGGTGGCCAGGCCAGCGGCACCGACAGCGCCGAGAAGCAGGGATCGGCGGGACAAGGGGTGGACGTCACTCATGGTGCCGCCTCCTTCGATGGACGTACCACGAAGTTGCAAAACGTTTTGCCAAGTCGCTGGTGAGCAGCCTACGGCGCACGGCCGTCCCGGACAAGACATGGTTGCCCCGCTTGATTCGGGGCGGTTAGGCTGCCGGCGACCCGTTGCCAAACGTTTTGCATCGGAAGGGGTTCCGCCTTGAGCCGGCTTTCCATGGGCATCATCGGACTGGGCGAGGTCGCGCAGGTCGTGCACCTCCCCGTTCTGCGGTCACTCCCCGATCTCTACGAGGTGACCGCCGTCTGCGACATTTCCCCCGGCCTGCTCGAGCGCGTCGGGGGCGGCTACGGCGTCGCGCGCCGCTACGCGGACCACATCGAGATGCTCGACGAGAACGGGCTCGACTGCGTACTGGTGCTCAACAGCGACGAGTACCACGCCGAGGCGGTCATCGCCGCCCTCGACCGCGGCATCCACGTGCTGGTGGAGAAGCCAATGTGCCTCAGCCCCCGCGAGGCGCAGGCCATCATCGAGGCCCGGGACCGGTCGGGTGCGACGGTCATGGTCGGCTACATGCGGCGCTTCGCGCCCGCGTTCATCGAGGCGAGCCAGCAGATCGGCGCCCTGGGCCGGCTGAACTACGCGCGGGTCCACGACATCATCGGCCGCAACCAGCTGATGATCGACCAGACGGTCTTCGTGGACCGGCCCTCCGACGTACCCCGGTCCGCGGTCGAGGCGCGCTGGGCCAAGGGGCGGGCATTGGTCACGGACGCGCTGGGCGACGTGCCGGACGTGCTCGCCGGAGCGTACCGGTTGCTCTGCGGGCTGGGTAGCCACGACCTGTCCGCGATGCGGGAACTGCTCGGTCGGCCGCGTGGCGTGGTCGCCGCGCGGCAGTGGCGCGACGGCCGGTTCATCACGGCACTGCTCGAGTACGACGACTTCCTGGTCACCTACGAGACCGGCGTCGACGAGCAACTGCGCTTCGACGCGCACATCGAGGTGTACGGGGAGCACGCCACCATGCGGTTGCAGTACGACACCCCGTACATCCGCCATCTGCCGACCACGCTGGTGACCGAGGAGACCCGCGGCGACAGTCTGCACCGCGTCGTCTCCCGCCCGCACCTCAAGGATCCGTACACCCACGAGCTGGAGTACTTCCACGAGATGGTCACCCAGGGCCGCCGACCGAAGACGGATCCGGAGGACTTTCTCGAGGATCTCGACCTGTTCGCCGAGCTGATCCGCGTGCTGGCCACGAACGCCGATGTCCGGACCTGAGGCAGAGCCGAAGATAGGTCGACTCACGCCGGAGACAGGTGCCGCCCGCCCGGCCGGGGCGCAACTAGCGTCGAGCCCGACGATGTCGCCACGTCAAGGCGACCAACCAACAGGAGGTGCACCGGTGCTGGACCAACAGGCGGTCGACTTCTACCGGACGAACGGCTACTACCTCAATCGGGACCAGCTCTTCTCCCCGGAGCGGCTCGACACCCTGGAGCAGATCTTCAACGAACACCTCGCCGACAAGGGTGACAAGCTCTCCGACGAGCTGGACACCCCGCACTTCCGCGACCCGCGGTTGATGGACTTCCTGCTCTCCGACGAGGTGCTCGATCTGGTCGAACCACTGGTCGGGCCGGACATCGCGCTGTGGACCAGTCACTTCATTTCCAAGGACCCGAAGGTGGGCCGGGCCACGCCCTGGCACGAGGACAGCGCCTACTGGAACGGCCGGCTCAGCGAGTACGACCGGATCGTCACGGTCTGGCTCGCGCTCGGCCCGAGCAACCGCACCAACGGCTGTATGCGGGTCATCCCGGGCACCCACGACAACGGCTTCTCCGAGTACGTCCCCACGGACAAGACGACGCAGACCTTCCACGCCGAGATTCCCGGCGTCGACGAGAGCAGGGCGGTCTACTTCGAGCTCGAACGCGGCCAGTGCTCGCTGCACGACGGGCGGATCATCCACGGGGCGGAGTCGAACACCAGCGACGTGCGCCGCACCGGCTACACCATGCGGTACTTCCCGGCATCGGTGAAGGTGCTCCCCGTTCCGGCCAACGACGGGTGGCAGATCTGGCTCGCCCGTGGCCGCGACAGCGCCGGAAACACCTATCAGCCGGATCCGCGATGAAGCTCGGGCTCCTGACGGCCTGCCTGCCCGGCGAGTCGCTCGACACCATCGCCGGGTGGGCGGCCGCCCACGGCTACCAGGGGCTCGAGGTGGCGGCCTGGCCCAGCGACCCCGGGCGGCCGTGGGAGGCCTCGCATCTCGACGTCGACGGCTTCGACGCGGCAGCCGCGACGCGGGTACGGAAGCTTGTCTCCTCGCACGGTCTGGCCATCTCGGCGGTGGCCTACTACGAGAACAACCTGCATGCCGACCCGCAGACCCGGGACGGCATCCACCGGCACCTGCGGCGCTGCGTCGACGCGGCCGCGCTGCTCGGTTGCCCGTACGTGGGCACCTTCATCGGCCGGGACATCACGCTCTCGGTGACTGAGAACCTACGGCTCGCCGAGGAGGTCCTGCCGCCCCTCGTCGCCTACGCAGGGGACCGCGGGGTGCGGCTCGTGGTCGAGAACTGCCCGATGGAGGGCTGGCACCCCGACGGCTACCCAACCAACCTCGCCTACTCCCCGGAGCTGTGGCGGTGGCTCGCCGGGCTCGGATTCCACCTCAACTTCGACCCCTCGCACCTGATCTGGCTCGGCATCGACCCGGTGACGGCACTGAAGGAGAACCTGGACCTGGTCCGGCACGTGCAGGCCAAGGACGCGCAGGTCGACCCGCGCGCCCGCGACCGGTTCGGGGTGTTCGGCCAGCTGATCGGGCGGGAGTCGCCCTGGGTCAGCGGCTGGTGGCGCTACCGGGTCCCGGGGCTCGGCGACGTGGACTGGCGCCGGCTGCTCGACGTGCTCTACGAGGGCGGTTACGACGGATTCGTCTCCGTGGAGCACGAGGACCCGGTCTGGTCGGGCTCACCGGAGAAGGTGCGGCAGGGCCTGGTGATCGCCGAGCGCACCCTCGGCCGACTGATCGTCGCGTGAGGAGAAGGAGCCCAACGGATGCAACGTGGTGTCTACTTCGACGCCTGGTTCCCCCGACAGCACTGCTACCACCCGAGTCTTCCGCCACGGCGGCTGAGAATGATCGATGACCTCGTCGACTACCGGGCGACCACGCTGGTCTGGGCGTCCCTGGGCGGCGGCTCGATCTCGCTGCCCTACCTCGAGCAGGAGGCCTTCGGACCCGTCGACGCCCGGTCGCGCTTCTACGGCTTCGTCAACGACAGCGAGTTCATCGCCGCCGCCCAGCAGCGCGGCATCAAGGTCTTCGGCATCGTCTTCGAGGCACAGGGCTGGGAGTTCCCCGCCGAGTTCACCGCCGGGGAGGACGAGATCCTGGCGCTCAACGAGCTTCGGGGCGCCGGGCATCGCGGCTGGCTCGGGCTGCGGGAGTTCACCCAGAACCGCTACCCGAAACTGTGGAAGCCGTTCGAGAGCTACTTTCCCGGCGGACTGGTCAACAGCGACGGCGAGCCGGTCACCGACCTGATCGAGGAGTGCTGCGCCCGCGACATCCATCAGACGGCGCTGCACGCGCGTTGGGTCGAGTGCCCGGACCGCGAGCACCAGTGCTACTACATGGACCGCAACAACCCGGTGTGGCGCGAGTATCTCAAGGCGGTCATCCGGATTCAGATCGACGCGGGTGTCGACGGTGTGCAGCTCGACGAGACGGAGCTGCCGCTCGGCTCCCTCCAGTACGGCGGCTGCTTCTGCAAGGACTGCGTGAAGGGCTTCGCGGCGTACCTGAAGGCCCTGCCGGAGAACGAGCGCAGCCCGCTGTTGGCCGGCGTCGACCTGGACACGTTCCACTACGGGACGTGGCTGCTCCAACAGGGGTACGACTTCACGGGGCGGCTCGACTCCACACCGCTCTACCCGGAGTACTACCGGTTCCAGTGCGAGGCGATCCGGCGGCACTTCGGCGAGCTGGCCACCCACGCCCGCGACTACGCCCGCTCCCAGGGCCGCGAGGTCCTCGTGTCGGGCAACTTCTTCAACATGGACCCGCAGTATCTGGGCCTGGCCGACGACGTCGACGTCATCGTCACGGAGATGCGCAACACCACCTACCGGCAGCCGGAGTGGTACCGCTACGTCGCGGGGTTCGCTGGTGACAAGGACGTCATCGTCGTGGAGAACCCGTACGGCGGGGTGGTGCCCGAGCTGGTCGACCTGCTCCGCGCGGGCAAGGGGCACGATCTGCTGCGGCTGTCGTGCTACGAGGCGGCGGCGTTCGGCGTCAACATGGCGGTGCCGTACGGCGCCTGGATGGGCGCCACGATCCAGGACGCCTTCTACGCGCCGCACGACGTCGCCGCCGAGGTACAGGGGTTCCTCGCCGACAACGAGCGGCTGTTCGACCGGGACAGCCGCAACGAGGTCGCGGTCGTCTACAGCGTCGAGAGCAACCGGGCCCTCATCGCCCGGCAGGACATCGGCGACAACCTGCGTAACGCGCGCGACGAGAGCGTGCGGGTGCCCTACCGGCAGGTCACCGAGGCGCTTGCCGCGGCCGCGGTGCCCTTCGACGTCGTCATCTTCCCCGACGCCCGGACGGCCCCGGACCGGATTACGGCGGATAGCCTGCGACGCTACGACACCGTGCTCCTGCCAGCCTGTACGTACCTGACGGCGGCCCAGGTCGCGGCCCTGCGCGGCTACCTCGACGGCGGCGGGCGGCTCGTGCGGACCGGGGGTCTCGGCGACAACCTCGCCGAGGACGAGCGGGCCGAGCTGACCAGCGCCCCGGGCATGAGCACGTCGGACCCGGCCGACCTGTCGACCCTGCTGCCGCACGGCCCTCAGATCGAGCTCGCCGCCACCGCCGGCACGGCCGCCGTCGCCGCCAACACCGCCCGGCTGGCGGACGGCTCGGTCGCCGTCCACCTCGTCAACTACGACTATCGGCCGGACGAGGACGGGGTACGCCCGCTCAGCGGGCTCGACCTGCGCGTCCGGCTGTCCGAGCGACTGGCGGCGGGCACGGCGTACTCCTGCGACGGCAAGGTGACGCGGCTCGACGTGCGCGTCGACGGGGGCATCCACGCGGTCACGCTGGACGCGCTCGGCCCGTACGCGATCGTGGTCTTCGAAGGTGGGGCGGAATGAGGATCGCGGTACTGACCGGTCCGGAGCGGTTCGAGATCGCCGAGGTGCCGCCGCCCGAGATCCGGCCCGACGAGGTTCTGGTGCGGGTACGGGCCTGCGGGGTCTGCACGTCCGAGCTGGCGGCGTGGAGCGGCGACCAGACCGCCGACTATCCCCGCCACCTCGGCCACGAGGTGAGCGGGACGGTCGCCGCGGTCGGCGCCGAGGTGCAGTCGTTCGCCGTGGGCGATCCGGTCGGCGTCTGGGTGACGTCCCACGGCTTCGCCGAGTACGTCGCAGCGAAGGCCGCCCACTGCCGGCCGGCCGGTGAAGTCCCGCTCGACGAGGCGCTGGCCGAGCCGCTCGCGTGCGCGGTCAACGCGGTGGAGGAGGCCGACGTCCGGCTCGGTGACGACGTGGTGCTGATCGGCGCGGGGTTCATGGGCAACCTGGTGCAGAAGCTGGTGCGACTGCGCGGGGTGCGACATCTCATCGTCGCCGACACCCGGCCCGACGCGCTGGAACGGGCGACCGCGCTCGGCGCCACCCGGGTGGTCGACGTGCGCACCGAGTCGCTCGCCGACGTCGTCGGTCAGCTGACCGGGGGGCGGGGCGCGGATGTGACGTTCGAGTGCACGGGCGGGCAGGCGGCGCTCGACGCCGTCGGTGACGTGACGCGAATGAGCGGCACGATCGTGCTCGTCGGGTTCCATCAGGGTGCACCGCGCGCCATCAACCTGGGGCACTGGAACTGGATGGCGTTCGGCATCATCAACGCGCACTACCGGGACATCGACACCATCATGCGTGGCGTGACCGTCGGGATGCGTCTGCTCGCCTCGGGCGTGCTGTCGTTGCGCGACCTGGTGACACATCGGTTCCCGCCGGACGACATCGGCGCCGCATTCCGGGCCGCGCGCGACAAGCCCGCCGGCTTCGTCAAGGCGACGGTGGTGTTCGACTGACGAGGCCGGCCGGAGCGGTCGGCGGGCGTCCGAGCGGCGTTACGGCGGAAGCTGTCGGACCCGCCCTCAGGCGGACTGGCGGACGATCAGCGGGCAGGGCAGGACGGCCTTTCGGCCCTCGCCGTCGTACGTGCCGTCCATCCGGCTGAGCAGGAGTTCGCCGGCCGTCAGGCCGATGTCGTACGCGGGGTTGCGGACCGTCGTGAGCGGCGGGTTGACGATGGTGGCGGCGTCGACGTCGTCGAACCCGACGATGGCGACGTCGTCGGGCACGGCAAGGTGCAGCTCGTGCACGGCGTCGATGGCGCCGATCGCGGTGAGGTCGTTGGCACAGAACACCGCGTCGGGGCGACGCTCGGGCACCGCCATCAGCAGATGCATCGCTCTGCGGCCACCTGGCCGCGTCCAGTCGCCGCGCACCATGAGGTCGGGATCGATCGACATCCCGTTCTCCAGGAGCGCCTGCCGGTAGCCCTCCTCGCGCGCCGACCCGGACGGCAGTGGACCCTCGATGATCGCGATGCGGCGGGCGCCCCGCCGGATCAGGTGCGTGACGGCGGCGTGCGAGCCCACGGTGTCATCCGGCATCACCAGGTCGATGAGCGGGTCGTCGTCGACGGCGCCGCCCACGCAGACGGCGGGAACACCCGACCCCGCAGGGCCCATCCGTACCTGCGCCCCGACCCTTCCGGCGGCCATCACCACCCCGTCCACCCCGCGGTCGAGCACGTCGGCGAGGAAGGCGTCCTCCCGTTCCGCGTTGCCGTCGGTGTTGCAGACGTACGTGCCGTATCCGGCGCCGTCGACCGCGTCGGCGAGCCCGCGGGTGAGCACGGCGTAGAACGTGTTGGTGATGTCGGGTACGACGACGGCGACCATCCGCGACCGCCGGGTCCGCAGGCTCCGCGCCACGTTGTTGGGCCGGTAGCCGAGTTGCCGGATCACGTCGCGGACGGTCTCCTGGGTGCCCTCGGCGACCCAGCGCTTACCGGACAGCACGTGCGAGACGGTGGTCGGGCTCACCCCGGCGAGCTTCGCCACCTGCACCAGCGTCACCCGCGTCTCGTCGGGCGCCGATGCCGCCGGCTGCTTGTCGGACATCGACATCGCCCTCTCGCGCCGTTGACCACTGCGATCCGACTTCGTACGGTAGCAAAACGTTTTCGCGAGCCACGATGCATCCCGGGAGGCGCGATGACCCGACTCCTCGATCGATACATGATCGACGGACTGGTCGAGGGCGACGCCAGCGTCCGGGTGATGCGCCCGCTCCTGCGCGACGTGCCGGCCCACTGGCACGACTACTACGAGCTCGGGTACGTCGTCGATGGAACCGCGCGGCACGTGATCAACGGCGTGCCCCGCCCGCTCGGCCCCGGGGGCGTCTTCCTGCTGACGCCCACCGACTTCCACGAGCTGCGCGTCACCTCCGCCGCGCCACTGACCTGCTACAACGTCGTCATCGAGCCGCGCGTCGTCGAGCGGTGGCTGGACTCGGTGGGGCCACACCCGGCCGCCGCGCAGGGGCCACCCTGGCTGGCGGACGACGCCGCCGAATTCGGGCCCGACTTCGACCGGCTGTGGCGGGAGTCCGACGGCCGCCGTCCCGGAGCCGCGGCGCTGGCCGACGCCGTGCTCGGATGCATCCTGATCGAACTCGCCCGACGCTGCGCGACCCCCGCCGCCGACGGCGAGCCGGAGATGCCGGCGCCGACGGACGCCGCCGTCGACATCCGGCGCGCGGTCCAGTACGTCGAGCGGCACTTCCGCGAGCCGCTGACGCTGGCCGAGGTGGCGGCGCACGTGCACCTGTCGCCCAACTACCTGAGCGAACGGTTCAGCCGGCTGGTCGGCACGTCCTTCCAGACGTACGTGCAGAACCGGCGGTTGCGGTTCGCCCGGTCGCTGTTGGCGTCGACCACGTTGGGTGTCACCGAGATCTGTCACGCGGCCGGCTTCAACAGCCCCTCGCACTTCGGGCGCGCCTACCGTCGCCGGTTCGGTCAGCCGCCCTCCGCGGGACGCACCGTCGGCGACGGCACCGTCACGTCGCCGTCGCAGAAGAACAACTGATGACGGATCGGTTGCGTTCGTTACCCGCGATCCCTTGACAAGGCTGGTGCGGGCGGCAGACCCTAGCCGCAGCATGCCAAACGTTTTGCACAGGGCATCCGAAGTGTGATCCGCACGTCACTGGCCGGCAACGACATTGGGAGTGATCCGATGAAGTATCGCGCGTCCCGTGGTTCCCTGGCGATGGTCGCGGCGGCGACCGCCGCCGCGCTGGCCCTGACCGGCTGCTCGACCGGTGGGTCCTCGTCAACCGACCAAGGCGCCGGAGAGGGCCCGGTTCCCGAGCCCACGGCGCCGGTGACCATTTCGTTCGCCTCGTGGGTCGCCGAGATTCCGGAGATGAAGCAGCTCATCCAGAAATTCGAGGCCGAACATCCCAACATCAAGATCGAGGCGCAGAACGTGCCGGCCGAAGAGGCGAACGAGAAGCTGACCGCGCAGATCGCCGGCGGCAACCCGCCGGACGTCGCCTACATGGACGCCAGCACGGTGGCCAACTTCGCCTCCCGCAAGGCCCTGGTCAACCTCGACAACTACATCAGCCGCAGCGACATCGTGAAGGCCGACGCGTACGTGCCCGCGTTCAAGACCTTCACGACCTTCGAGAAAAGCATGTACGGGCTGCCCTTCGACGGCGAGTCGACGGCGTTGTACTACCGGACCGACATGTTCGCCGCGGCCGGCCTGACCAGCCCGCCCACCACCTGGGAGCAGTACGAGGCGGCGGCGAAGGCGTTGACCGACCCGGCGAAGCGGACCTACGGGCACGCCATGTTCACCAGCTCGCCCGAGGCCGCCTACTACTGGTACCCGTGGCTCTGGCAGAGCGGCGGGCACCTGCTCTCCGAGGACGGCAAAGAGGTCCTGTTCAACAACGCCGAAGCCAAGAAGGCCGCCGAGTTCTACGTGAACCTGGCGAAGTACGCGCCCAAGGACTACCTCAACTCCAACTCGTACGACGGCCGGCAGGCGTTCGCCAACGGTCAGGTCGGCATGTACGTCGCGGGATCGTGGTTCGCCGGGACGCTCACCGACGAGTTCCCCGCCATCAACGGCAAGTGGGCCACCGCCCCGCTGCCCCAGGGCTCGGCGGGGTGCGGCACGACGATCGCCGGTGACGCGCTCGTCATCTTCAGCCAGAGCAAGAAGTCCGACGCCGCCTGGAAGTTCATCGAGTTCCTGTCCAAGCCGGACAACGTCGCCTTCTGGACGTACAAGTCCAAGGACGGCACGACCCTCCCACCGATCAGCAGCCTGCTCGACTCACCGGACCTGGTGAAGACCAAGCCGGTGCTGGAAGGCTTCGCCGCCGCCATGAAGTGCGGGGTCAGCAACGTCGTCGCCGACCCCAACTGGCCGAAGATCGAGGAAGGCCTCAACGAGCAGTTGGCCAAGGCGATCTACGGCGAGCAGTCGGCCGCCCAGGCGCTCGACGCGGCCGCGGCCGAAGCCGAGAAGGTCATCAGGTGAGGTGTCGGCCGGGCGCGGGCGTACAACAGGTCACGGCGGTGATGACGGCATGACTGCGCTGGCAAACCCGCGGTCCCCGTCTTCGGACGGGGACGGCGGGACCGGGCGACGCGGGCGCGGGAAGAGTGGCCACGGATCCGGCCGACGGGGCCTGCGGCGAACGTCGCGGCTGATCTGGCGTGAGCGGTCGGCGTACGGCTTCCTCGCGCCCGGCCTGATCGTCTTCTCGGTGTTCACCGTGTTCGCACTGCTGTTCGCGTTCTACCTCACGTTCCGGGAATGGAACATCCTCGAGCCCGAGACGCCGTTCGTCGGCCTGCAGAACTACCGGGACATGGTCCAGGACGAGGACTTCCGGCGGTCGATCATCAACACCGCGTACTTCACCGGCGCGTCCGTCCCACTGGGCATGGCCATCGGGCTCGCCGTCGCCCTCCTGCTCAACCAGCCGATCCGCGGCCGGGGCCTGTTCCGGACGCTCTACTTCCTGCCGACCATCACGCCGTTCGTCGTGTCGGCCATCGTCTGGAAGTGGCTCTACAACGGTGACTTCGGGCCCATCAACTTCTACCTCCTCAAGACCCACCTCATCAGCGAGCCACTCGTGTGGCTGTCGAACAAGAACCTGGCGATGCCCGCCGTGGTGCTGATGAGCGTCTGGGCCAGCGTCGGATTCTCGATGGTGGTCTACCTCGCGGCGTTGCAGGGCATCCCGGACCAGCTCTACGAGTCGGCGCGGATCGACGGTGCGGGACCGTGGGCCCGGTTCCGGTACGTGACGCTCCCCATGCTGTCGCCCTCGACCCTGTTTCTCATGGTCATGGGCATCATCGGCTCATTCCAGGTCTTCACGCAGATCTACATCATGACCAGCGGCGGCCCGGTCAACCGGACGACGACGATGGTCTATTACATCTACGAGGCCGCCTTCAAGTTCTACGAGATGGGGTACGCGAGCACCCTCGCCTACGGGCTGTTCGTCCTCCTGCTGGCCTTCACGGCACTCCAGCTCAGGCTCTACAGAAAGGCGGACCTGTGACGGCTACCGTGAAGGACCCGCCCGCCGCTCCGCCGCGGGCGTCGACCCCGCCCCGCCGTCCGGTCGTCAAACGGCGGCTGTGGCTGACCTTCTGCTACGCCATCCTCGTGCCGGGCGCGATCCTCTTCGTCGCGCCGTTCGCCTGGTTGGTGAGCGCCTCGTTCCAACACGTCGGCGACATCTTCTCCTGGCCCCCGCAGTGGATCCCGAAGAATCCGACGCTCGACGGCTACAAGGGCTTCTTCGGCATCGGCGAGGCCGGCGAGGACGCGCAGGGCAGCGAGGGCGCCTGGCGCTGGTTCCTGAACAGCGCCTTCGTCGCCACCTCGGTGACGGTGCTGCAACTGTTCTTCAACGCCCTGGCCGCCTACACCTTCGCCAAGCGCAAGTTCCCCGGCCGCGACGCCATCTTCCTGGTCTTCCTGGCCACCATGATGGTGCCGCCGCAGGTGACCCTGATCCCGAACTACCTGGTGCTCAAGCACATCCCGTTCTTCGGGGGCAACGACGTGCTCGGCAACGGCGGACACGGGTGGCTCGACTCGTACTGGGGGCTGATCCTGCCCGGGGCCGTCAGCGCGTTCGGCATCTTCCTGCTCCGCCAGTACATGATGTCCATCCCGGACGAGCTGCTCGACGCGGCCCGCATTGACGGCGCCGGAGAGTTCCGGGTCTTCTGGCGGGTGGTCCTGCCGCTGTCCGGTCCCGCTCTCGCCGCCACCGCGATCTTCACCTTCACCTACGCCTGGGAAGACTTCCTCTGGCCGCTCATCGTCATCTCCAGCTCCGACAAGTACACGGCACCGCTCGGTCTGGCGCTCTTCGTCGTGAAGAACCGGACGTCGTGGAACCTGTTGATGGCCGGCTCGGTCGTCGCCACGCTTCCCATGGTCATCACCTTCCTGGTGTTCCAGCGCCGATTCATCCAGGGCATCTCCATGAGCGGGCTCAAGGGATGACCGTCGGGGGAGTCGCCTCGCTGAGACCGCTCGTGGAGGAGCTGCTGAACGAGGGCGGGGGAGTGCTGCGCCTCGCACCGGCGTTCGTCGCGCGGGACCTGGTGCCGCCCGGGCGACGACTCGGCCTCGCGGAGGACGCGTACGACCTCGGCGAGCGAGGCTTCGTCTGCGAACGGTGGCTCGGATCGACCACCAGGGCCGACAACCGGATCGGTCCGCCCGACGAAGGGCTCAGCCACGTCGTCGACGGCGCGGGGCGACGGCGGCTGACCCTGCGCGACGCCGTCCGGGCCGACCCCGCCGCGATCATGGGCGAGGCGTACGCGGCGACCCACCCGCAGGGCCTCGGTCGCCTGGCGAAGCTTCTCGACTACGGCGCCCGCATCCCGTACCACGTGCATCCGCCGCAACGCTTCGCGGAACTGGTCGGGCGCCGCTCGAAGGACGAGGCCTACTACTTCCCGGCCGGGGTCGACACAGGTCCGCACCCGGAGACGTTCTTCGGCGTGCACCCGTGGATCGTCCGCGACGCCGCCTACGAGGTCCTGCTCCCGTACCTCGTCGACTGGAACAGCGACCTGATCCTGCGGCATGCGCGCGCCGAGTTGCAGGTGCCCGACGAAGGGTTCCAGGTGCGGTCGGGGGTGCTGCACGCGCCGGGAACAGCGCTGACCGTGGAACTTCAGGAGGACTCGGACGTGTTCGCCATGTTCCAGGCCCTCAACGCCGGCCGCGTCATCTCCAAGGAGCTGCTCTTCAAGGACGTGTCGCCCGCCGATCGACGCCGGGACGCCGAGCGGTTTCCGCTCGGATTCGTGGAATGGGACCTCAATGGTGATCCGTTCTTCTACGAGAACAACCACCTGACCCCGCAGCCGATCGACTCGGCGGAGCGAGGTGATGGCCACGAGTCGTGGATCTTCTACGACACCCCGAAGTTCAGCGGAAAGAAACTCGTCGTCCCGCCCGGCGCCCGGCACACGATGACCGAGCGCGGCGTCTACTCGATCCTGATCTGGTCGGGTGCGGGACGATACTGCGGTCACGACGTCCGCGGAGGACACGCCGACCGGGACGAACTCCTCGTGAGCCACGACGTGGCGACGGCGCCGCACCTCGTGGAGAACACGGGTCGGGAGGACCTGGTGGTGTTCATGTTCTTCGGGCCGGACATCAACGAAACCCCGGTGATTCCGGTGTCCCCGGTGGCGTGACCTGCCCTGAGCCGGGTGCTCGGCCCGTCGGGCGCGAGAAGGAATGCAACCGTTGGTGGTCGGCCGCGCGTGTCGCTTAAGGCGACTCACTAGCGGAGGAAAACCATGACGGCAGCGCAGCCGACCATCACTCGACGTGCTCTCCTGGGGGCGGCGGTCGTTGTGCCGTTGGCGGGATGCACTCAGCGCGACACCCCGCCGGCCTCCTCCTCCACCTCCGTCCCGCCGTCCTCCGCCCCCGCCTCTCCCGCGACCGCCCCGGCGAACGTCCGTCACGATCACCTGGTCTCGCTGGAACGGAAGTTCGACGCACGACTCGGCGTGTACGCGCTGGCGACCGGCACCGGGGCCACGATCGCCCATCGCGCGGACGAGCGGTTCCCGTTCTGCTCGACGTTCAAGGGGCTCGCTGCCGCAGCGGTGCTGCATCGACGTTCGCTGTCCGATCTGAACAGCGTCGTCAGGTACACCGCAGACGACCTCATGGACAGCTCCGTCATCACCCGGCGGCATGTGGCCACGGGGATGACCATCCGTCAACTGTGCGACGCGGCGGTCCGCTACAGCGACGGGACGGCCGGTAATCTCCTGCTCCGCGACCTCGGCGGGCCGGGCGAGCTGACGGCGTACGTCCGTGGCCTCGGCGACACGGTCACCCGGATGGATCGGATCGAGCCGGCGGTCGCCAGCGGCACCCCGGGGGACCCGCGCGACACGACCACCCCGCGTGCGTTGAGCACCGACTACCACCGCATCGTGCTGGGGGAGGCCCTGCCTCCGGACCGGCGGGCCTTCCTTCGTGACCTGCTGGAGCGCAACGCCACCAGCGTCGGTGCGCAGCGGATCCGAGCTGGTGTGCCGCGGGGCTGGACCGTGGCGGACAAGACCGGGACCGGTGGCTACGGCACCGTGAACGACATCGCTGTCGTGTGGCCCCCGACATCCGCGCCACTCGTCATCGGGATCATGTCGGCCAAGGCCGAGAAGGATGCGGACTACGACCAGGCCCTCGTCGCGGAGGCCGCCGCCTACGTGGTTGCCACTCTGACCTGACACGCGAGCAGCAGCCGTGGCGGCTGTTTTCAGCCCGGGGCCGGCGGGAGCTGCTTCTCGAACCAGTGGTGGGCGAAGTGCTCGCTGTTGTACGGCTCGATCTCCCGGTACCCGGCCGAGTGGTACATCGCGATCGCCTCGGTGAGGCTCCGGTTCGTGTCGAGCCGCACGATGGTCCAGCCTCGGGTGGCGGCGTACCGCTCAAGGTCGCCCAGTATCCGCCGGCCGATGCCGAGCCCGCGTACGGTGTCCGCCACCCAGACCCGCTTGATCTCGGCGGGTGCGTCGGGATGGAGCTTGACCGCGCCGCAGCCGACGGGCTCGGAGTTGAGGGTGGCCAGCAGGAACACGCCGGCGGGTGGGACGAGTTCCTCGTCGTGGATGGGATTGCTCCGAGCCGGGTCGAACCCGTCGTCGAAGCGCCGGCCGATGTCCCGGGCGTACGCGCGCAGGCAGGCCCGGGCGCGCGGGTCGCTGGGCGGGCAGGGCTGGACGACCACCATCGATGCGACGAGCAACCGCTCGACCTCGGCCATCGCCGTGACGAGCCGTTCGCGGCGTTGCCCGGTCAGCGGTGCGAGGATCGACCAGGCGAACTCGTCGGAGCGCCCGTCGAGCTCGGCCCACTCCGCCCGCCCGGCTGCGGTGAGCGCGGCCACCCGTACCCGTGCGTCGCCACCGGTGCGCTCGGCCGGCCCGACGGTGACGAGCCCGTCGCCTTCCAGGGTGCGTAGCAAACGGCTGAGGTAACCCGAGTCCAGACCGAGCCGGGCCCGTAGCGCGGCGACCTCGGCCCCGTCCGGACCGATCTCCCACAGCAGTCGCGCCTGCGCGAGGGGCCGTCCGGAGGCCATGTACTCGTCATCGAGTGCTCCCACGCGCTGGGTCACCGTCCGGTTGAAGCGCCGCACGGCGGCGACGAGGTCGGATCTCATTTAGCTGACTTTAGTCAGGTATCCAGGATTCGCGCCAGGGCACGGCACCGCCGCAGCCGAGGGCCAAGGGTGTAACCCGTGAACCGGTGGGTAGGGACAGGAGCCACGACGGCCGCTCGGCGAGACGCTGCCGGGCGTCTGCCGAGGGCGACCGTCCATTCGTGGCCCCGACCTGCCGGCGCACACCGGCTGACAAGGACTGTTTCCGCGATGACCCAGCCGACCGTGGATCCGGCCGACGCCCTGGCCGAGCTGGGCCGGATCCGACTCGACGAGATCAGCCTCGATGACATGCTGCGCCGGATCGCCGACCTGGCCAACCGGAGCGTTCCCGGGACCAGGGACGTTTCGGTCACGCTGGTCCGCGGTCAGGCCAACTGGACCGCCGCGTTCACCGGTGACCTGGCCTGTCAACTCGACGAGTGGCAGTACGAGCAGCACCGGGGTCCGTGCCTGGATGCCTCCGCCAGCGGTGACAGCATCTCCGTGCCGGACATGGGGGCCGAGCAACGATGGCCCGCGTGGGCCGCCATGGCGCGTACCGCCGGGGTCGGCAGTTCGTTGTCGATCGGGCTGCCGATCCAGGGGTCGGTGGTGGGTGCGCTCAACGTCTACGGCGGCGCGGCGAACGCCTTCGATCCGGCGGCGATCGCCAACGCCGAGCGCTTCGCGGCGTACGCGGCGGTGGCGCTGGCCAACGCGCACCTGTACGAGAGCGCCGCCACGCTGGCGGATCAGATGCAGGATGCCATGCGGAAACGGGCGGTGATCGAGCAGGCCAAGGGGATCATCATCGGGGAGCGGCGGTGCTCGCCGGAGGAGGCGTTCGCGCTGCTGTCAAAGATCTCTCAGGACACCAACCGCAAGGTCCGCGATGTCGCGGAGGCCCTCGTCAACCAGGCAGTACGGAGATCTCGGGCGTGAGTACCAGGCCAGCTGATCAAGGAGATGAGTTGTTCCCGCCCCTGCCGGACCATGAACTGAGAGAAGCCCTGCTCGCCCTCGCCGGCCTGCCCGACGAGTCTCCGGCACTGCCCGCGCAGCTGAGCACGATCGTCCGACTGAGCGCGGAGGTGGTGGACCCGGTCGACTTCGCCTCGATCACCGTGCTCGCCGGCGAGCGGCACCACACCCACGCCTCCAGCAGCGAGGTGGCCGTGGCGGTCGACCTGGCCCAGTACGCGGAGGACGCCGGCCCCTGTCTGCTGGCCCTGCATTCCGGCGAGACGGTCGGCGTACCCGATGTCGCCGGCGCGGTGGTCTGGCCCGGCTTTCGGGACGTGGCGTGGCGGAACGGGGTGCGGGCCTCGCTCTCCATTCCGCTGTTCGCCGGTAGCGGCGTTCCGGTCGCCGGGCTGAACCTCTACTCCCGGGACGCCGCCCACATGCGGCTTCTGATCCAACGGGTCCAGTCGTGCTATCACGCCGGGTCGACGCAGGTGCTGCCGCGAATGGACGCCGGCAGCGAGCAGCTTCTCGCGGGGCTCGCGGGCGCGTTGCACAGCCGTGATCTCGTCCAACGGGCGCTCGGCGTGCTGATGGAGCGGGACGACGTCCCCGTCGGGTCGGCCTACCGGAGCCTCGTCGAGGCGACCGAGGCCGGCGCGCCGTTGACCGACACGGCGACCGCCCTCTTGCGCCAGTACGCGAGCTGACGCGGAAGGGCCGCCCGCGGCGACGCGCGGGCGGCCCTTCGAGTTGCGCGGACGGTCAGGCCAGCGGCTTGCCGCCGGTGACGCCGAGTACCTCCCCGGTGATGTAGCTGGATTCCTGCGAGGCGAAGAAGACGTACGCCGGGGCCAGCTCGGCCGGCTGCCCGGCACGGCCGAGCGGAACGTCCTCGCCGAACGACTCGACCTTCTCCTCCGGCATGGTGGCCGGGATCAGCGGGGTCCAGATCGGGCCCGGGGCGACCGCGTTGACCCGGATCCCCCTGTCCGCCAGGTTCTCGCCGAGGCCCTTGGTGAACGCGATGATGCCGGCCTTCGTGGTGGCGTAGTCGAGCAGATCGGGGGAGGGCTGGTAGCCCTGGATCGACGCGGTGTTGATGATCGTGGAGCCGGGCTCCATGTGTGGCACAGCGGCCTTGGAGAGCCAGAACATCGCGTACAGGTTGGTCTTGAGCACGCGGTCGAACTGCTCGGTGGTGATGTCGGTGATGCCGCCGGACTGGGACATCTGGTAGGCCGCGTTGTTGACCAGGATGTCCAGCCCGCCGAGGTCGCTGACCGCGCGGGAGATGATCTCGTCGCAGTGCGCCTCGTCGCGGATGTCGCCGGCGACGGCGACCGCCCTGCGCCCGGCCTTCTCGATCAGCTGCACGGTCTGTCGGGCGTCGTCCTCCTCCTCGGGCAGGTACGCGATGAGCACGTCGGCGCCCTCGCGGGCGAAGGCGATGGCGACCGCCCGGCCGATGCCCGAGTCGCCGCCGGTGATGACCGCCCGCTTGCCGGTCAGCCGGCCGGTGCCCTGATAGCTGTCCTCACCGTGATCCGGCTCGTCCGGCATCTCCCGGGTGGTGCCCGGCGCCGACTGTCGGCCGCCGGTCTGCTCGTCCGGCCCGCGGTACTGCTCCTGGGGGTCCTGCTCCTGATACTGGTTGCCGCTCACGGTCTGTCCTTTCTCATGTCTCTTTCGCGGGCCCCCCCGGGTCAGCTGGCCGAGGGCTTGCGCACCGCGTCGCGGACCCGGTCGATGACCGCCAGCGCCGGGCCGGCCGCCAGGTTGCCCTTGGCCGACTGGGCGCTGGGATGGGGCCGGGTCGGCGCGGTCGTCTCCGCGACCCGGACGGCGCCGGCGAGGCTGCGCAGCCGGTCTGCCGGGACGTGCTGGCGCAGGTGGGGGAACTCGTACCGCTCCTCGTAGCGGGCGTGCGTGAGCACGGCGTCGCGCAGCAGGATGATGCCGGTGTCGAAGCCGTCGGCGTCCACGCCGCCGGCGATCAAGGTCTGCAGCGTCTGCTTCGCCTGCCGCTCCTCGTCGAGCCGGTCGTCCACCATCGCGTCGCCGCCACCGCCGGGCAGGGTCCGGGCGAGCGGGTGGATGACCTCCTCCTCCGCGGTCTCGTGTGCGGCGAGGAGTTTGACCAGCTCGTCGAAAGCGTCGCGCCGGGTGTCGCCGGTGCTGCCGATGACCAGCAGGAAGAGCTGCTCGATCTGGGCGTGCTGGGCGAGCAGCAGGTCGACCACGTCCTCCTCGGGACCGGGGGTGGCCGGGTTGTGGGTGTCAGGCATGACTGCCTCCCGTGGTGCGCAGCTCCTCGACCGGATGCGGTCCCTCGGTCTCGATGCGGTACTCGTCGCCGAAGCGTTCCCGGTGCATGTCGATGACCTGCTCGGTCGGCGGCTTCTGGCCGTCGTGCAGTTGCTGCTGCATCCACTCGAAGCGCTCGTGGGCCTCACGGACGTAGCCCTCGCCAAGCTTGGTCAGGTCGATCTGGGTGGCCAGCAGGTGGCGCAGGTAGTCCTTGTTGGGTTCGAAGGTCAGCGGTTCAGGCAGCCCGGCGCTGCCCACGATCTCCTCGGGCTCCCGACCGTCGTGCCGGCGCAGCAGGTCGGCGGCCTGCTGGAGGTGGGCCAGCTCCATCTGGAGATGCAGCTCCCACACCGCCTTGATCCGGGGGTCGCTCTCCTGCTGGAGGAACGAGTAGTAGAGCCAGCATTCGTTGTACTCGTGGGTCAGCAGCCGCTCCCACCAGTTCTCGCCCGGATCCAGCAGCGACTCGTAGTGGGTGACGTGCTCCTGCTCGATCAGGCTGATCTCCTGGTAGAGCTGGCGCGCGATCGGCTCCATGTACTGCGGGCCGACGTTCATGTAGTAGAACATCACCTGCTGCTCGGCCGAGAGGATCGTCAGCGCGTGCAGCTTGGAGCGCGGGTCCACCGAGTTCCGGTCGTACGGGGTGCGGACCTCGTCGAACGGGTGCCGGTGCTCCTGGACGGTCGGCCGACCCGGCATGACCTCGGTCAGCCCGTTCACGACCTTCTCGGCCTTGCGCCGCTCGACCATCTCGTAGAGGTTCGCGTAGCGGTACAGGTGGTCGAAGTCCTCCAGCACGCCGAACTCGTACGCCTGCTTCAGGTACGGGTCGGGTTCGTGCCGGGCCACCCAGGCGGTCAGGTCGACGGCGACCTGCTCGTAGCCGAGCGTCGTCTCCAACACGCTCGCCACGCCGGGCAGCAGCCAGTTCACCACCCGCTGCTGCTGGCTCTCCACGTACCGGACGTAGGCGAGCTGCCGGCGGACCTCCTGGTCCGGGCAGTTACGGGCGAACTGGTGCTGGAAGTTGATCGCTTCGACCTCGATGCCGTTCATCGTGATGATCCGGCACCGGGTGTAGGGGTCGACGGCCTCCGGGTCGATCGGCTCGACGTTCAGCTCGCGCCAGTTGCGGATCTGGCTCTCCAGGGCGATTCCCTTGTGATCCAGTGGATTGAACATGCCACTCCTTCGTTCGGGGTCTTTTGGCCGTACCCGCCCACTTAGGGGAAAAACGTGCGCGCCTCTTTCTCGCGCCCGGCGAACGGCCGGTCGGGTCCGGGAGTGCCGAGGGGCTGACGCGTCGGTGGGCCTCGACGGGCGAGTGGCGGAACCACGTCGGAGGACGTGAGCACGGCCTGTGGTGCCGACCGTGCACGCCCGAAGGTGACCACACCACTTCGGACAGAGGGGTGCCGATGCACCGGCCCGAGAAAGGGATTCACACGACGCCTCCGCCCTCGACGACGGTGGCCACCCCCACCGCCGTTCGGACACGGCAGGGTTGACCACCCGGAGGGCACACGTCTTGACCCGACCTCAGCGCTACCCGGGCCGGTGGGGCCTAAACCAGACAGCCGTCACCGGACGGAGTCCGCGTGACGGCTGTCTGGTGGGCGGTGCGGGTTACCCGCCTACGGTGGCGGCTCCGGTACGCAGCCCGAGACGGTCGACTGCGGCCGAGACGAGCTGCTCCGGAGGCAGCGACACGTCGAGCACCAGACCCGGCGGCTCGCCCGGCTCGAACCGCTCCAGGATGGCCAGCTGAGAGTCCAGGAGGCTCGCCGGCATGTAGTGGCCCGCGCGCCGGGCCATCCGCTCGCGGATGACCTCCGCCGTCCCGTCCAGAAGGACGAAGTCCACGCTCGGCGGTCCCTGCCGGAGCACGTCCCGGTAGGACCGCTTCAACGCCGAGCAGGCCAGCACCGTCGACACGCCCTCGGCGTCACGGGTGGCCATCCAGTCGGCGAGGGCGCGGAGCCAGGGCCAGCGGGCGGCGTCGTCGAGGGGTACGCCGGAGCGCATCCTGGCCACGTTGGCCTCGGAGTGGAACTCGTCGGCCTCGGCGAAGGTCAGGCCGGCGAGGTCGCTGATACCCCTCGCCACGGTCGTCTTGCCCGCACCGGACACCCCCATCACGACGACGTGCCGGGGCGGGCGCCGGTGGCCGGGTCCGACAGCGCCACCCTGCTCACCAGTCATGGACGGTGCCGTCCTTGAGCCGGTTGAACGGCAGGTAGGCCGGCACGTACGGGAACCTCTCGGCGGCCGCCTCGTCGAGTTCCACACCCAGGCCCGGCTGCTCGCCGGGGTGCAGGTAGCCGTCGGTGAAGGTGAAGGACTGCCGGAAGACCTCGTTGGTCAGGGCGCCGTGCTGCATGTACTCCTGGATGCCGAAGTTGTGGATGGCCAGGTCGAGGTGCAGGGCGGCCGCCATGCCGACCGGTGAGATGTCGGTCGGCCCGTGGATGCCGGACTTGATCTGGTACTGCGCGGCGAAGTCGAGCAGCTTGCGCATCGCGGTGATGCCGCCGGTGTGGGTGACGGCGGACCGCACGTAGTCGATCAACTGTTCGCGGATGAGCGTCTGGTAGTCCCACACGGTGTTGAAGACCTCGCCGATCGCCAGCGGTGTGGTCGTGTGGTGACGGACCAGACGCAGAGCCTCCTGGTTCTCGGCGGGGGTGCAGTCCTCGAGCCAGAACAGGTCGTACGGCTCCAGGTCCCTGCCGAGCCGGGCCGCCTGGATCGGGGTCATCCGGTGATGACCGTCGTGCAGCAGCGGAAGCTCGGGGCCGAACTCGTTGCGTACCGCCTCGAAGACGGCGGGCAGGTGCCGCATGTAGGAGCGGGTGTCCCAGTCCTCCTCGGCCGGCAGCGGCGTGCGCTGCGCCGGTTCGTAGTCGTACCGCTTGCCGTCGGCGCTGGGCTGCGCGGCGACCCCGTAGACGGCGTTGATGCCCGGCACGGACGTCTGGACCCGGATCGACCGGAAGCCGAGTTCGAGGTGGTGACGGATCGAGTCGAACAGCTCGGGCATGTCCCGACCGGAGGCGTGGCCGTACGCCATGATGCCGGTCCGCGACGCGCCGCCCAGCAGCTGATAGAGCGGCATGCCGGCGGCCTTGGCCTTGATGTCCCAGAGCGCGACGTCCACGGCCGCGATCGCCGCCATGGTGACCGGGCCGCGCCGCCAGTACGCGGAGCGGTACAAGAACTGCCAGGTGTCCTCGATGCGGTGCGGATCGCGCCCGATCAACAGCGGGACGACATGGTCGCGCAGGTACGAGGCGACCGACAGTTCCCGCCCGTTGAGGGTGCCGTCGCCCAGCCCGGTGACCCCGTCGTCGGTGGTGATCTTCAGGGTGACGAAGTTGCGGTCGGGGCTGGAGACGATGACGTCCGCTGCGACAATCTTCACGGGGTGCCTTTCTCAGGTGCCGCGGTGGGCGGGTTCAGCGGATGGTGCTCACCATTCCGCGTAGGAGCCGTCGGGGTGTCGGAAGGTGGGGCTGCGCCAGGCGTGCCCGCGCTTGTCCGCCGCGCGTACCGCCTGCTCGTCGATCTCGATGCCGAGCCCGGGCGCGGTGAGCCGCTCGATGTGCCCGTCGACGAAGATCAGCGGCGTGGTCTCCACGACGTAGTCGAGCACCTCGGCGCCGAGGTTGTAGTGGATGCCGATGCTCTGTTCCTGGATCAGGTAGTTGGGTGTGGCGAAGCCGATCTGCAGGCACGCCGCGAGGGCGATCGGCCCGAGCGGGCAGTGTGGGGCGAGCTGCACGTCGTAGACCTCGGCGAGCGCGGCGATGCGGCGTACCTCGGAGATCCCGCCGGCGTGCGAGAGGTCCGGCTGGGCGACGGCGATGCCGGCCTGGAAGACGGGCAGGAACTCCTGCCGGCTGTAGAGCCGCTCTCCGGTCGACACGGGCGTGGTCGTGGACCGCACGAAGTCGCCGATGAGGTGGGAGTTCTCCGGCACGACCGGCTCTTCCAGGAAGAGCGGCCGGTACGGCTCGAGCAGCGGCGCGACGCGGCGGGCGTTGGCGAGGGTGAACCGGCCGTGGAAGTCGACGGCGACGTCCCGATCGTCGCCCAGCACCTCCCGGGCGGCGGCGACCCGCTGGACCACCCCGTCCAGCTCGGCGACCGACGCGATCGGGCTCATCCGCCCCGAGGCGTTCATCTTGACGGCGGTCAGCCCGGCCGCGACCTGGGCCGCGATGTGGTCGCGGACCTCGCTGGGCTCGTCGCCGCCGACCCAGCCGTAGACCCGGATCCGGTCCCGGACCGGGCCGCCGAGCAACTGGTGCACCGGCGCCCCGTACCGCTTGCCGGCGATGTCCCACAACGCCTGGTCCAGGCCGGACACGGCGCTGGCCAGGATCGGGCCGCCCCGGTAGAAGGAGCCCTTCGTCATGGTCTGCCAGTGGTCCTCGATCCGCAGCGCGTCCCGGCCGATCAGGAGTTCGCTGAGCTGTTCCACGGCGGTGCGGACGGTCTCCGAGCGGCCCTCGCAGGTCGCCTCGCCCCAGCCAACGATCCCGGATTCGGTCTCGACGCGGACGAAGAGCCAGCGGGGGGCGACCAGGAAGGTCTCGACCCGAGCGATTGTCGTCACGGTGTCCTCAGCCCTTGGTCGCGCCGGCGGTGAGGCCGGAGACGACGTACTTCTGCACGAACAGGGCGATCAGCATGATCGGCAGGGTGACGACACTGGCCGCCGCCATGAGCCCGCCCCAGTCGATGCTGGCGTAGCCGACGAAGTCGAAGATCGCGACGGGCAGGGTCTTGGTGTCGGCGCCGGAGAGCACGAGGGCGAACATGAAGTTGTTCCAGGAGAAGATGAACGACAGGATGCCGGCGGTGGCCACGCCCGGGATCGACAGCGGCAGCGTGATCCGGCGGAACGCGCCGATGTGGGTCAGCCCGTCGACGAGCGCCGCCTCCTCGAGTTCGATCGGGAGGCTGTCGAAGTAGCCCATCATGATGTAGACCACCAGCGGCAGCGACACGAACATGTGACTCAGGATGAGCACGCTGAACCCGCCGACCATCTTCAGGTTGGAGAAGACGTAGTACCAGGGCACCAGCAGCGAGACGCCGGGGATGACCCGCGCCATCAGCACCACGAGCGCGGACTTGCGCATGTTGAAGCGGCTCATCGAGTACGCCGCGGGCACGCCGAGCACGATGGAGAGCACGGTGGCCGCGAACGCCACCCAGAGGCTGTTGCCGATGAACTCGACGTAGTTGGCCTGCTCCAGGACGTTCGCGTAGTTGTCCAGGGTGGGTGTGAAGGCGAGCGCCTTGCCCGTGTCGTAGATGTCGACGTTCGTCTTGAACGACGCGGCGACCATCCAGATCAGCGGTGCGAGCAGCGCGATCACCACGACGGTGAGCGCCACCACGCGGAACACCCGGTAGGCGGGGCGGGACCTCATCGCTGCGCCTCCTTCCTGCGCGACGTCAGGGCCCACATCGACCCGATGATGATCAGGAAGAAGACGATGAGGACCGTCGATGAGATGCCGTACTCGTTGTAGTCGAAGCTCAGGCCGTAGGCGTACACGTTGAGCGTCTCGACCTCGTGGAAGGACCCGCCGCCGCGGCCCTTCGTGGCGTAGAGGATGTCGAAGGTCTTCAGCGCGTCGATGCCGCGCAGCAGGATCGCGACGATCACGGTCGGCATCACCAGCGGCAGGGTGACGTGCCGGAACCGCTGCCAGGTGCTGGCGCCGTCGATCCGCGCCGCCTCCTGGGGCTCGTCGGAGAGCGAGGTCAGGCCGGCGAGCAGGATCAGCACCACCATGGGGGTCCACTGCCAGACGTCGATGAAGATCGTCGTGGGCAGCGCGGAGTGCTGGCCGGCCAGCCACGGTTGGGGTCCGATGCCGACCCAGCCGAGAGCCTGGTTCGCCAGGCCGATGTTCGGGTCGAAGATGAGCCGCCACATCATGCCGACCGCGACCGGGGTGGCGACCAGCGGCATCAGGATGGCGACGCGGACCCATTTCTGCCCCTTGAACGGTCGCCACAGCAGCAGCGCGACCGCCATGCCGAGGACGACCTCGAACAGCAACGCCACGATGGTGAACGCGGCGGTCCGGCCGACCGCGGGCCAGAACCGATCGGTGTCCGAGAGCACCTCGACGTAGTTCTGGAAGCCCACGAACTCGGATTCCGCCCGCACCGAGCCCTCGGCGTCGGTGAGGCTGAGGTATCCGGTCCAGGCCAGCGGAAAGACGATCAGCGCGGCCACGAAGACCATGGCCGGCGCCGCGAAGAGCCACTTGCGATGGTCGTTGGCCCAGCGGGCCCACGCCGGCGTGTCCGGCGTCTCCGAGGCTCGGCGGGGTGATCGGGTGGGGGTGGTCACTGCTGCCATGAGATCTCCGGGGTGGGCGGGCCGGGCGGGGGTGGCGGAGCCGGACGGCCCCGCCACCCCCGCGGCAGGCTTACTTGGCCTCGTCGTCCAGGAACTTCTGGAACGCCTCGTTGGCGGTGTCGGCCGCCGCCGCCGCGTCCTTGCCGGCGATGGCGTCGACGATCGGTTGGCCGACGATCTCGCGGGCCTGGGCGACCTTGTTGACCAGGGGTCGGTCGTGGCCCACGCCGTCCTTCGTGCTGGCCGCGATGGCCTCGACGAGGTCCTTCGGGTACGTGGCGGTGCCCTCCGGGTTGGCCCAGACCGAGGTACGCGCGCCCGGCACGCCGGACTTCTGCTGCGCGAGCGTCTGCTCCTTGCTGGTCGCCCACTCGACGAACTTCCAGGCGTTGCTCTGGTTCTCCGAGTTGTCGTTGATGCCCAGCGCCCAGGAGGGAATGTTGTACGGCTTCGAACCGGCGGGTCCGGCCGGGAAGGGCGCGAAGCCGACGGTCTCGGAGACCTTCGACTTGGCCGGGTCGGTGGCGTTCTTGTAGAGCGAGTTCGCCTCGGTGTAGAACGCGGCCTTGCCCTGGGTGAAGATGGCCATCGCCTCGGGCCAGCTCATGTCGGTGCTGACGTTCGCCGGGCCGTGGTCCTTGAGGAGCCCGCCGTAGTACGCGTACGCCTGCTTGGCCTGCTCGCTGTTGACGGCGGCCTTGCCGCTGCCGTCGACGAAGTCACCGCCGAAGCTGTAGAGGAAGCTGGAGAACTGGGTGACCGCCGGCGACTTGCCGGTCCGCGCCACGAAGCCCGCGACGCTCGGGTCGGCAGCCTTGATCTTGGCGGCGGCCGCCTTGAGCTCGTCGAGGGTCTTCGGCGGGGCGGTCAGGCCGGCCTTGGCCAGCAGGTCCTTGCGGTAGTAGAGGACCTCCTGCTCGGTGATGATCGGAACGCCGACCGCCTTGTCCTCGTACGAGGTGGCGTCGACCGGGCCGGCCTGGAAGTCGCTGAAGTCCCAGTCCTTGTTGGACTTCACCTTGTCGGACAGGTCGGCGAGGTACTTGTTCTTGGCGAACAGCTTCCCCTCCTGCAGGGGGCGGTACATCATCACGTCGATGTCGCTGGAGCCGGCGTTCAGCTTGACGTTGTACTGGTCGGAGAGCTGGTCCTCGCCGAGCTGCGTGACCTCGACCTTCAGGCCGGTCTGCTTCTCGAACTCGGGCAGGGCCTGCTTGATGTTCTCCGTCCACACGTGGTTGGCCAGGGTCACCCGCACGGTCTTCGACGAGGCGCTGTCGTCGCCGTCGCCGCCGCACGCCGACAGGCCCATGGCGGCAACCACGGCCAGAGAAGTTCCCAATATGGATCGACGCCGCACGTCCATCTCTCCTTCTGTCGTGGTCGCCGCTTCGGGGGTAGAGCGCGACCTCGCTGTTAACGTCCGCTTAACGTCCGGATGCTAGGCCGATAAAGCGGATTTATTCAAGGGGTGATCTTCAACTGATATGCTCCAACGCGTGGACCGGTCCTCATCAGGGGTTGCAGCCGTCCAGAAGGCCCCTGCCGAGGCCGGGCTGCACGCACAAGTTCTCGACCACCTCGGCACCGCCATCTGCGGCGGCCAACTGACGCCCGGCTCCGTCCTCAACATCGACGAGCTGGTCGACCGGTACGGCGTATCCCGCTCGGTCGTCCGCGAGGTGCTGCGGGTGCTCGCCGCCATGGGGTTCATCGAGACCCGCCGCCGGGTGGGGGTGCTGATCCGGCCGACACGCGACTGGAACGTCTTCGACCCGCAGGTGATCCGTTGGCGACTGGCCTCGGAAGGCCGGATGGCGCAGATGCGCTCGATCACCGAACTACGGACGGCCGTCGAGCCGCACGCCGCCTGGCTGGCCGCTCGCCGGGTCGACCACGACGAGGCGAGCGACCTCGTCGGGTTGGCGGCCAAGATGTGGGCCGCCGGAAAAGCGGGGGACGAGGAGCGCTTCCTCCACCTCGACATCGAGTTCCACCGGCGGGTGCTGGCCGCCTCGGGCAACGAGATGTTCGTGAAGCTGCAGGACCTGGTGGCGGAGGTGCTCACCGGCCGGCACCACTACGACCTGATGCCGCACTACCCGCACGAGCAGGCCCTCCAGCTGCACGCCGACGTGGCGCAGGCGATCCAGCGCCGCGACGGGGACCGCGCCCGCGCCGCCATGGTCCAGATCATGGAGCAGGCGTTCGGCGAGATGAAGTCGATGTGGGAGCAGACCGGCGAACCCGGCCAGGGCTGAGCACGACCAGGGCTGAGCACGACCAGTCGGCGCCGCCGGAATGCGACAGACGTACCTCTGCGTGACCCGTCCCCGACCCCAACGGAGCCTGCTGATGACCGACATCTCCGTGCGTCCCATGGCCAGCGCCGACGCCGAGCGGGTCCTGGCCATCTACCAGGCCGGGCTCGACGCCGGCGACGCGAGCTTCGAGGTCGCCGCGCCCGCCTGGCCGGCGTTCGACGCCGCGCGGCTGGCCGCGCACCGCTTCGTGGCCGTCACCGGCGAGGGCGCCGTCCTCGGCTGGATCGCCGTCGCACCGACCTCGACCCGCGCGGTCTACGCCGGCGTGGTCGAACACTCCGTCTACGTCGACCCGGCCGCACACGGGCGCGGGATCGCCCGACTGCTGCTGGACACGCTGATCGCCTCGACCGAAGCCGCCGGCATCTGGACGATCCAGTCCGGAGTCTTTCCGGAGAACACCGCCAGCCTGGCCCTTCACGAGCGGGCCGGGTTCCGCGTCGTCGGAGTTCGCGAGCGGATCGGTCGCCAGCACGACCGCTGGCGGGACGTCGTCCTGCTGGAACTCCGCAGCCCCACCATCACCTGACGAGCGGCGCGCTGCCGCAACAGCCGCGTCACGGCAGACCGCGTCAGTCCAGGCAGAACTCGTTGCCCTCGGGGTCGGCCATCACGATGAAGCCGGCGCTCAGCGGGGGAGCGGGCTCGTCGCGGCGTACCCGCTTCGCGCCCAGCGCGACGAGCCGGTCGCACTCGGCCTCCAGCGCCGCCATCCGCTCCTCTCCCTGGAGCCCCGGGGCCACCCGGACATCGAGGTGGACGCGGTTCTTGGCGACCTTGTCCTCCGGCACCTGCTGGAAGAACAGCCGTGGGCCGTGCCCGTCCGGGTCCTCGATGGCCGATCTCGTGTTGCGCTCCTCCTCCGGTACGCCGATGCGCGCGAGAAAGTCGTCCCACGCGGCCAGCGGGTCGGCGCCCTCGGGCAGATCGACTCCGGGCGGGCCGGGGAGGACGTAGCCCAGTACGTCGCGCCAGAAGGACGAGAGCGCCCGCGGGTCGTGGGCGTCGAAGGTGACCTGGATGTGGCGGCTCATCGGGTGCTCCGTTCGTGGCGGGTGTCGTGGGTCGCGCAGCAAGGCAGACCGTCATCCAGGGCCACCCTGCCATGCCCGGCGGACAGAACCGGTCCGCTATCGAGGGACTCCCCGACGAAGGTCAGTTGTGTACCTTGTAGAGGTCCGACGCGGCGATGGGAGGCCCGGTGACCGGCCTGAGCGGGGAACTGTCAGCGGCGGACCGGATCGACACCACGGTCGCGCACCCGGCCCGCAGGTACAACTACCTGCTGGGTGGCAAGGACAACTTCGCCGCTGACCGGGAGTCCGGCGACGCCCTCGCTGCCGCGATGCCCACCGTCCGGCTGGCCGCCGTCGAGAACCGGATGTTTCTCCAACGTGCGGTGCGTTTCCTGGCGCGGCAGGGCGTCCGGCAGTTCCTGGACATCGGCACCGGCATTCCGACCGCCGACAACACGCACGAGGTCGCCCAGGCGATCGACCCGTCAGCCCGGGTCGTCTACGTCGACAACGACCCGATCGTCCTCGCCCACGCCCGCGCGTTGCTGAGCAGCACGGCCGAGGGCCGGACCGCGTACCTCGACGCCGACCTGCGCGAGCCGGACACGATCCTCACCCATCCGGATCTGCGGACCACGTTGGACCTGTCCGAGCCCGTCGCGCTGATGCTGGTGGCGATCCTGCACTTCATCCGTGATGACGAGGACCCCAAGGGCATTCTCGACCGGCTCGTCGCCGC
This sequence comes from Micromonospora sp. CV4, assembly GCF_003667455.1. Taxonomy (NCBI): domain Bacteria; kingdom Bacillati; phylum Actinomycetota; class Actinomycetes; order Micromonosporales; family Micromonosporaceae; genus Micromonospora; species Micromonospora sp. CV4. The sequence continues at coordinate 33,636 of NZ_RCVI01000410.1, forward strand.
GCTCCCGGCCGGCAGCTACGTGGTCGCCTCGCACGTCACCTGGGAATACCTGCCCCCGAGCGTGACCGCCAAGCTGGAAGCCAGCAATCATGACGGCCGGTTCCGCGCCCGGAGCACGGAGCAGTTCGCCGACCTGCTCGACGGGTTGGACCTCGTCGACCCGGGTATCGTGTCCGTGGCGCGGTGGCACGCGGATGACGCACCGCAGCCTCGTCCGTCCGTGCAGGACGTGTCCTTCAACGGCGCCGTCGCCCGCGTCGTGCGATAGCGGCAGCGGCGGCTGACCGACTGCGGCGTCGGGCCCGCGAACAGGTGGCCCGGGCGCCCGACTCCGTGCGGCGGTGGTTCAGCCGGGACGTCTGCGCGTACTGGTGAGCGTGGCCAGCAGCCCGGGATGGTCGGTCGCCCCGCGCATTCCTATCGACCGTCGGCAACAGATCGTGACGTCGGTTGTCGCCATGACGTGTTGTAGCGCGCCGTCGTCGATCCGCAGGTAGTCCGGGGGCACGCAGGACTGCACGACGGGGTGGTGGTCGTGTCGGAGGTTGAGGTCGCCGCTCAGCACCGTGGGCGCGTACCCGTTGTTGCCGCGGATCGCCGGCACGACCGTGTCGAGCAGGTGACGGCACTGGGCGAGCGCGATGGTGCCGCTGGTGGCCGCCAGATGTGTCGTGCAGGCGTGCACCGCGCCCGGGACGTGGATGCAGAGCCAGGCGCGTTCCTCGGGGTCGGCGACGTCCTGCGTCGGGTAGATCCCGCTGCGCACCGTGTACGGGGTGGTCACCGCCTTGAGGCGGGTCAGCAGGCCGATACCGTACGGCTCGCCGTTGCGGCATCGGGTGACGGCGCCGCTGGGACGGTCGCCGGCAGCCTGGAAGGCGGACACGACGGGGTTGCCGGGGTGGACGTTGCCGAACGCGCGCTCCAGTGCGGCCACATCGCCCCGGCAGATCTCGTTGAGGGAGACCACATCGGGTGCCTCCGCGCTGATCACCTCGGCCGCCGCGGTCACCGACCGACCCGTGTAGCAGCCGGCGCGGCCGCTGTTGCAGAGGTTCATCTGGAGCACCCGCAGGGCCGCGGACTGGGTCGTGGCGGCCGCCGACGACCCGGCCGGCACCGCCCCAACGGCGATCAGGCACATGACGGCCAGTGCCCGGCGGACCGTCCGGTACCGACGGTCGGCCACGCTCCGTGCAGAAAATTTGACCAAGGCCGGAACCGCGCGGCGAACAGCACCTCCGGGGACCGCGGTGACGTCGACGGCTGGCTGCTCGGGCACGCGGACTCCGGATGACGCGGGCGACAGTCTTCGCCGAGGTGCCAGCGATCCTACCGCCGGGGCATCGCCGGGAGCACCGTTGCGCGCGGGCCGTGTGGGGCGCGGAGCCCCACACGGCCCGGTGGTCGGTACAGCCGGACCGGTGGGTCAGCGGCGCGGCTTCGGTGCGATGCGGGGCAGGACGTACGGCGGGCCGGCGAAGATCAGGTCGGACTTCAGCTCGTGGTACGCCCGCTTGGGCTGGTAGTTCTCGTCGTAGATGGTGGCCATGCCCTGCGGCGGCTCGTTGAACCAGCCCGGCACCCAGGAGTGCCGGTCGGTGAAGCCCCAGACGGTGTACGACAGGCAGCTGCGTACGGCCAGGCAGGCCTTCATCAGCACGCTGAAGTTGGCGGCCGACGCCTGCAACCGGGGGTTGATCTCGGCCGAGTTGCCGGATTGGACCGCCTCGGTCAACTCGCTGCGAACGTCGACCTCGGTGAACGCGGTGGCGACACCGAGCGAGGTGAACTTCTTCAGCGCGGCGGTCACCTGGAGGGTGTCGTAGTTGCCGTACTGCGTACCCAGGTGGCCCTGGGAGCCGATGCCGTCGACCGGGACGCCCTGGGCGCGCAACCCCTTGACCATGTCGTAGACGAACTGCGACTTGTCGTCGGCGGGGTTACCGGAGCCGAACGCCTCGATGTTGTAGTCGTTGTAGAACAGCAGCGCCCGGGGGTCGGCGGCCCGAGCCCAGCGGAACGCGTCGGCGATGTAGCCGGGCCCGAGGTTCTGCGCCCAGAAGCCCTTGTAGTGCAGGGTCGACGGGGTGTCCCACGGGTCGCTGACGGCCTCGTTGACGACGTCCCACTGCCAGATCCTGCCCTTGTAGCGGCTGACCACGGTGGTGATGTGCTTGCGCAGCAGCTCGCGCAGCTCCTGCTTGCTGATGGAGCCGTCGGCGACGCCGCTGGTCAGCCAGGTGGGCAGCTGGCTGTGCCAGACCAGCACGTGGCCGCGCACGCTCTGCTTGTTGCGCCGGGCGAACTCGACGAGCTGGTCGGCCGCGGCCCAGTCGTACACGCCGCGGGTGGGCTCCAGGCTCTCCCATTTCATCGCGTTCTCCGCGGTGACCGAGGAGAACTCGGAGGCGGCCAGTCTGCGGTACTGCGGGTCGTTGGCGTCGTTGAGGGCCGCCAGGTCCACCGCGGTGCCGACCTGGAGGCCGTGGCGCTGCCCGAGAGCGCCCAGGCTCTGGGCAGTGGGATCGTACGGCCGGTTCGCGGTGGCGGGCACCGCGTTCAGTGCCGCGACGGTCGCGACCGCGACCGCGCCGACAGTGATCCACCGTCGTTGCTTCATCTGCCTTCCTTTCGGCACCAATCGATATTGGTCGATCATGAAATGGAGGGTGCGGGCATGGTGCTGGCGGGCTGGGAGCGGGGGCGGTGCCGGGTGTCCGGGGCCTCGGGCCGACCGTGGTGGCGCGGACAGCTTCTGCGAGCGGGGACCGGAAACTTGCCCGAAACGTTAAGGCCGTCGATGCACCCCGTCAAGCGCGAACACTTCCGGAAATCCATTACGTGACCTGCGCGGCCCTCGTGGTGCTGGCTCCGAAACTTTCGAGGGTGGGTTGCCGCTGGCGGGTCGGGAGGCGGCGTGGCCCACCGGTCGTGCCCGCGCGGGCCATCGTTTCGGGCCAACTGCCGCTCGCCGCGCCCAGGGCGCCGTTCGCCGCACCGGGTCGACCGCTCCCGGCGACTGTGTCGTCGCTCAGGTCGCGGCCCCGAACTGCGAGAACTACAGTCGGCAGGAGCGCATCCAATCGATCACCACGCATGTCATGGTGAGGAGCGAGCCGATGACTGTCCCTGCCGGCGTCGAGGTCACGGGCCCGATGCACCCCCGGTACGACGAGATCCTCACCCCGGAGGCACTGGCCTTCCTCGCCGATCTGCACCGCGCCTTCGATTCGCGTCGCCAGAACCTGCTCGCGCTGCGCCGACAGCGTGAAGCCGAGCTGGCCAACGGCGGGCTGCTGGACTTCCTGCCCGGGACCCGGGAGATCCGCGAGGCCGACTGGCGGGTCGCCGAGCCGGCACCCGGCCTGGTCGACCGCCGCGTCGAGATCACCGGCCCCACCGACGCGAAGATGACCATCAACGCCCTGAACTCCGGCGCGAAGGTGTGGCTGGCCGACCACGAGGACGCCAACACCCCGCTCTGGGAGAACGTCATCTCCGGCCAGCTCAACCTGCGCGACGCCATCGACGGCAAGCTCGCCTTCACGTCCCCCGAGGGCAAGCAGTACGCGTTGCACGACGGCCAACTGGCGACGATCGTGGTCCGACCGCGCGGCTGGCACCTCACCGAGAAGCACATTCTCGTGGACGGTGAGCGCACCTCCGGCAGCCTCGTCGACTTCGGGCTCTACTTCTTCCACTGCGCCCGCCGGCAGCTCGACCGCGGCGCCGGGCCCTACTTCTACCTGCCCAAGATGGAGAGTCATCTCGAAGCGCGACTGTGGAACGACGTGTTCCTGACCGCTCAGGAGAGGCTCGGCATCCCTCGCGGCACCATCCGGGCCACCGTGCTGATCGAGACCTTCCCGGCCGCCTTCGAGATGGACGAGATCCTCTACGAGCTGCGGGAGCACTCCGCCGGGCTGAACGCCGGCCGGTGGGACTACATGTTCAGCGTGATCAAGAAGTTCCGCACCCGGGGCGCGGACTTCCTGCTGCCGGACCGGAACGCGGTGACGATGACCGTGCCGTTCATGCGGGCGTACACCGAACTGCTGGTGCGGACCTGCCACCGGCGCGGCGCGCACGCCATCGGCGGGATGGCCGCCTTCATCCCCAGCCGACGCGACCCGCAGGTCAACGAGACCGCCCTGGCGAAGGTCCGCGACGACAAGACCCGCGAGGCCGGTGACGGTTTCGACGGCTCCTGGGTGGCCCACCCCGACCTGGTGCCGATCTGCCGGGAGGTCTTCGACACGGTGCTCGGTGACCGGCCGAACCAGCTCGACCGCACCCGCGACGACGTGCGGGTCACCGCCGCCGACCTGCTCTCCGTGCGCGCCACCCCGGGCCCGCACAGCGAGACCGGGCTGCGCAACGCGGTCAGCGTCGGCGTGCAGTACCTGGCCAGCTGGCTGCGCGGCTCCGGCGCGGTGGCCATCTTCAACCTGATGGAGGACGCCGCCACGGCGGAGATCTCCCGCAGCCAGGTGTGGCAGTGGCTGCACAACGACCTCACCCTCGACGACACCGGCGCCCGGGTCACCCGTGAGCTGGTCGAGCGCATCGCCGACGAGGAGATCGCCAAGCTACCCGGCGACCCGGACGACTACGCCGCCGCCCGGACGCTGTTCATGGAGGTCGCCGTCGCCGACGACTTCGCCGACTTCCTCACCGTGCCGGCGTACGAACGGATGCCCTGACGACGACCGACCCGACGCGCGGAGGTGGGCGATGAGCACAGCAGGAACGGACCTCGAAGCTCTCACCGCCGCCCTGCGCGCCGCCATCGGCGCGGATCGGGTGATCAGCGACCGACAGCAGCTGCGCACCTACGAGTGTGACGGGCTGGCCCAGTACAAGGTGGTCCCGGCCCTCGTCGCGCTCCCCGCCGACGCCGCGCAGTGCGCCGCCGTGGTTCGCGCCTGCGTCGCCGGCGACACCCCGTTCGTGGCCCGCGGCTCCGGCACCGGGCTCTCCGGAGGCGCGCTGCCGCACGCCGACGGCGTCCTGATCGTCACCTCGCAGATGCGGGAGATCCTGGAGATCGCGCCGTCCGACGAGCGGGCGGTCGTGCAGCCCGGCGTGATCAACCTGGCGGTCACCCGAGCCGCCTCCCCGCACGGCTGGTACTACGCGCCCGACCCGTCCAGCCAGCAGATCTGCTCCATCGGCGGGAACGTGGCCGAGAACTCCGGTGGCGCCCACTGCCTGAAGTACGGCTTCACCACCAACCACGTCACCGGCGTCGATCTGGTCACCCCCGACGGCGACCGGGTACGCCTCGGCGGCCGCGCGCCCGACGCCCCCGGCTACGACCTGCTCGGAGCGTTCGTCGGCTCCGAGGGCACCCTCGGCATCGCCACCGAGGTGACCGTGCGACTGACCCGGCTGCCCGAGTCGGTGCGTACGCTGCTGGCCGCCTTCGAGAGCACCGACCAGGCCGGCGCGGCCACCTCGGCGATCATCGCGGCGGGAGTGGTGCCGGCGGCGGTGGAGATGATGGACGCGCTGGCCATCTCCGCCGCCGAGGAGGCCGTGCACTGTGGCTACCCGGACGGTGCCGGCGCGGTGCTCATCGTCGAGCTGGACGGACCGGAGCCGGAGGTGGCCGCCCAGTTCGACCAGGTCGTACGGCTCTGCCGGGACAACCGGGCGTTCGAGATCCGGATCGCCGCCGACGACGCCGAGCGGGCGCTGTTCTGGAAGGGCCGCAAGTCCGCGTTCGCCGCCGTGGGGCGGATCAGCCCCGACTACATCGTCCAGGACGGGGTCATCCCGCGCACCGCCCTGCCCGCCGTCCTGCGCCGCATCGGTGAGCTCTCCGCCGAACGCGGCATCCGGGTCGCCAACGTCTTCCACGCCGGCGACGGTAACCTGCACCCGCTCGTCCTGTTCGACGCGTCCGTGGACGGGCAGACCGAACGCGCCGAGGAGGTCTCCGGCGCGATCCTCGACCTCTGCGTCAGCCACGGGGGGTCGATCACCGGCGAGCACGGCGTCGGGATGGACAAGGCGAAGTACATGCCGCGCATGTTCACCGACGACGACCTGGACACCATGCAGTTGCTGCGCTGCGCGTTCGACCCGGCCGGCCTGGCCAACCCGGGCAAGGTCTTTCCGACGCCCCGGCTCTGCGGGGAGATCCCCGGTCGACGCAAGGGGGTCCATCCGGCGCAGGAAGCCGGCCTGGCGGAGGCGTTCTGATGCCCACCGACGGGATCCTCGACCAGCTCCGCGCCGCCGCCGAGACCACGACCGACGGCCGGCGCCCGGACGGCTCGGAGTCGGTCCGGCCGGCCGGCGAGCACGACGTGATCGCCGGGATGTCCGCGCGCTACGTCGCCACACCCCGCGACACTGCCGGAGCGGCGACGCTGCTGCGGACGGCCGCCGCCCTCGACCTCGCGGTGACGGTCCGCGGCGCGGGCACGAAACAGTCGTGGGGAAGCCCACCCTCGCGACTCGACCTGATCCTCGACACCACCGCGCTGGCCGGGGTGGTCGAGCACGCCGCCGGTGACCTGATCACCGTGGTCCGGGCCGGCACCCGCCTCGACGAGCTGGCCGCCACCCTGGCCGGCGCCCGCCAGCAACTTGCCCTCGACGCGCCGCTGCCCGGCGGCACCGTCGGCGGGGCGGTCGCCACCAACGCCAGCGGACCCCGCCGGATGCTCTACGGCACCGTGCGCGACCTGATCATCGGGGTCACCCTGGTCCGCGCCGACGGGGTGGTCGCGCACGCCGGCGGCAAGGTGGTCAAGAACGTCGCCGGCTACGACCTGGCCAAGCTGGTCACCGGCGCGTACGGCACGCTCGGACTGATCACCGAGTGCGCGTTCCGGCTGCACCCGCTGCCGACCGCGGTCGCGTACGTCACCCGCCGCACCGACGATCCGGCGGAGGCGGGACGGCTCGCCGGCGCCGTACGCGCCGCGCAACTCGTGCCCACCGCGCTGGAGGTGGACGCGCCGGCCGGTGGGGGAGCGGCGGTGACGGTGCTGCTGGAGGGCACCGCCGCCGGGGTGGCTGCCCGCGCCGAGGCGACCTGCCGGCTGCTCGGCGTCGACGCCACCGCCGCCGACGAGCCTCCGGACGGCTGGGGCCGGTACCCGTGGCGGGACGGCGACACCGGGCTGAAGCTGACCGCCGCGCTCTCCAACGTACCGCGACTGCTGGCCGACGCCCGGGCGGCGGCCGACCGGCGCGGTCTGCCGCTCGCGCTGCGCGGCTCGGCCGGCGTCGGGGTGCTCTACGCCGGACTGCCCGGCACGGCCGACCCGGAGCAGGTCGCCGGCCTGGTCGACGCGCTGCGCACGACGAGCGCCGCCGTCGCCGGGCACACCGTGGTGCTCACCGCGCCCCCGCCCGTGCGGGACCGGGTGGACCTGTGGGGGCCGGTCGACGGTCTGGCGCTGATGCGCCGGGTCAAGGAGCGCTTCGACCCCGATGCCCGGCTCGCGCCCGGCCGATTCGTGGGAGGCATCTGATGGCCGTTTCCCGGCAGCCCGACCGCCCGGACCCGACCAGCGCCGGCCCGCGCGCGCCGATCAGCTCACCGGGCGGAACGCGCCCGGCCAGCGGGCCGCGCGACGTGCTCGGCCTGGCCGGCCAACCGCCCGGCGAGGGCGCGTTCGACGCGCACCACCCGCCCGCCGCCGAGCTGGTCGCGGAATGTGTGCACTGCGGGTTCTGCCTGCCCACCTGCCCCACCTACGTGCTGTGGGGCGAGGAGATGGACTCGCCGCGCGGGCGGATCTACCTGATGAAGGAGGGCCTGGAGGGCGAGCCGCTGTCCGACTCCATGGTCACCCACTTCGACCAGTGCCTCGGCTGCATGTCCTGCGTCACCGCCTGCCCGTCCGGCGTCCGCTACGACCGCCTCATCGAGGACACCCGGCAGCAGGTCGAACGCCGACACCGCCGCGGGCCCCGGGAACGGGCGCTGCGGGCGGCGATCTTCGCGATCTTCCCGTACCCGCGGCGGCTGCGGCTGCTGCGCGGCCCGCTGCGCGCGTACCAGGCCAGCGGGGTGCGCCGGCTGGTCCAGCGGACCGGGCTGCTGCCGCGGCTGGCGCCCACCCTGGCGGCGCTGGAGTCCCTCGCCCCCCGGCTCCGCAGGGCGGCACGCCCGCCGCAGCGGGTGCCCGCGGTCGGCCCCCGGCGGGCGGTGGTCGGCATGCTCACCGGCTGCGTACAGGGTGCGTTCTTCCCCGAGGTCAACGCCGCCACCGCCCGGGTCCTCGCCGCCGAGGGCTGCGACGTGGTCATCCTGCCCGACCGGCAGGGCTGCTGCGGCGCGCTGAGCGTGCACAACGGACGCGAGGCGGAGGCGCAGCGCTTCGCCCGCCGGATGCTCGACACGTTCGCCGCCGCCGGCATCGACTTCTTCGTGGTCAACGCGGCGGGCTGCGGCTCCACCCTGAAGGAGTACGGCGACCTGCTCCGGGACGACCCCCGGTACGCGGCGCTCGCCGCCGACTTCGCCGGCAAGGCGCGTGACCTGTCCGAACTCCTCGACGAGCTGGGCCCGGTCGCCCCCCGGCACCCGCTGCCGGTGACCGTCGCCTACCACGACGCCTGCCACCTGGCCCACGCCCAGGGCGTCCGCGCCCAGCCCCGCCGGCTGCTGCGCGACATCCCCGGCCTGGAGCTGCGGGAGATCGCCGACCCGGAGATCTGCTGCGGATCGGCCGGGATCTGGAACGTGCTCCACCCCGGGCCGGCCGCCGAACTCGGCGACCGCAAGGCCCGCACCGTACTGGCCACCGGGGCGCGGCTGCTCGTCACCGCCAACCCGGGCTGCCTCATGCAGGTCGCCGCCGCGGTGACCCGCGCCGGCGGCGAGATCGCGCTGGCCCACACCGCCCAGGTCCTCGACGCCTCCCTCCGCGCCCGCCCGGTGGAGGAGCTGCTGTAGGGCCGAACTCACCCACCATTCCCGAGCGTCGAGGTGACCCATGTTCGACCAGTTCACAGTCGTCACCGATCCCGTCAGTGACTCCGTCGCACTCTCGGCCATCTTCGCTGTCCTACCCCTGCTCGCCCTCTTCGTCCTGCTCGGCGTGCTGAAGGTGAAGGCCTGGCTGGCCGGGCTGATCTCGCTGGCGGTCGCGCTGGTGGTGGCGGTCGCCGTCTACGCCATGCCCGTCGGGCAGGCCGTGCTGCCGGCCACCGAGGGCGCCGCCTTCGGCTTCTTCCCGATCCTGTGGATCGTCCTCAACGCCATCTGGGTCTACAACCTCACCGTGGAGAGCGGCCACTTCGACGTGCTGCGCCGCTCGTTCGAACGGGTCAGCCCCGACATGCGGATCCAGGCGATCATCATCGCGTTCTGCTTCGGCGCGCTGCTCGAGGCGCTGGCCGGCTTCGGCACCCCGGTCGCCATCACCGTGGTGATGCTGATGGCGCTCGGCTTCCGCCCGATCCACGCCGCCTCGGTGGCGCTGCTGGCCAACACGGCGCCGGTCGCGTTCGGCGCGCTCGCCACCCCGGTCGTCACCCTGGCCACCGTCACCAGCGGCGTCAACGACGACTCCCGGCTCACCGTGGACACGCTCGGCGCGATGATCGGCCGGCAGACGCCGATCCTCGCGGTGGTCGTACCGCTGCTGCTGGTGGCCCTGGTGGACGGACGGCGCGGTATCCGGCAGACCTGGCCCGCCGCGCTGGTCGCCGGCGTGACCTTCGGCCTGGCGCAGTTCGTCGCCGCGAACTACATTTCCGTGCCGCTGACCGACATCGTCGCCGCGCTGGTGTCGGCCGCCGCCGTCGTGCTGCTGATCCGCGTCTGGCGCCCGGTCACCCCCGCCGACCTGGGCCGCGAGCCGGAGACGGCGAAGGTGCCCGCCGCCCGCGAGCCCGCCGAGGCCGAGCTTGCCGACCCCGGCGCCGTCCGCGCCACCGCCGGCCGCCGCTCCGGTACGACCACCGCCGCCGCACCCTCGCTCGACGGCCCGGGCGGCGAGACCCCACCGGGCGACCCGCTGGTCTCCCACGACAGTCCCGGCGAGCACCGGGACCCGGCCGACACCGGCCCGCAGCGGTCGCCCGCCCCCCGGCTCCCCGACACCCCGGCGGAGGTGCTCCGTGCCTACGCGCCGTACCTGATCATCATCGCGATCTTCTCCATCGCCAACCTCGGTCCGGTGAAGGATGCCCTGGCGAAGGAGCCCTGGACGGTGAAGTTCGCCTGGCCGGGCCTGGACATCCTCGGTGGCAACGGCAACCCGCTGTCGTCGGCCACGTTCACCCTCAACTGGCTGCCCGCCGCCGGCACGCTGATGATCCTCGCCGGGGTGCTCACCGCGTTGGTGCTGCGGGTCTCCGCCGGCCGGGCGCTGCGGGCCTACGGGCGCACCTACGTCGAGCTGCGCTACGCCATCGTCACGGTCATGGCGGTGCTCGCCCTGGCGTACGTGATGAACCAGTCCGGGCAGACCAACACCCTCGGCGCGTTCCTGGCCGCCGCCGGTGGGGCGTTCGTCTTCCTCTCGGCGATCCTCGGCTGGATCGGCGTGGCGGTGACCGGCTCGGACACCTCGGCCAACGCGTTGTTCGGGGCGTTGCAGGTGGAGACGGCGGCCCGCGCCGGGCTGGACCCGGTGCTGCTGGCCGCCGCCAACTCCTCCGGCGGGGTGCTGGGCAAGATGATCAGCCCGCAGAACCTGGCCATCGCCGCCGCCGCGGTCGGCATGGCCGGCCGGGAGGGGGAGATCTTCCGCAAGGTCTTCGGCTGGAGCCTGCTCCTGCTGCTGTTCATGTGCGTGCTGGTCGCGCTCCAGGGCTCGCCGGTCCTCGGCTGGATGGTGCCCTGATTCCGCCCGACGGTGGGCCGTCCCCGCGCGGGGACGGCCCACCGGCCGGCTAGCGCAGACGGGACTCGATCGCGTCGATGATGCGCGGACGCAGTTCGGCGGCACGGACCACCGCGTCCACCGAGCCGACCTCGACGGCCCGCTGGATGTTGTGCACCCGGTCGAACTCGGTGGCCACCTCGCCGAGCTTCTCCGCGCGTACCGAGGAGCGCAGCTCGTCGAGCTCGGCGGTCAGCGCGGCGCGTTCGGTGCCGGCCGCGGCCGCGACCCGGGCCTCCAGGTCCCGTACGCGGGGGTCGGCGGCCGTGCGGGCGTTGACGTCACCGGCGAACACCACGGCGGCGGCGGGAGCGCCACCGAGCACCGAGGCGAACGAGCCTTCCAGCGCGAGCACCGTCATGTTCGGGTTCAGCGCCTTCGAGAACACCACGAACGCACCGCCGTGGTACCGCGAGATCACGCAGAAGACGATGGGCCCCCGGAAGTTCACGATCGCCCGGCCGATCTCGGCCCCGTACTCCAGTTGGAGCTTGCGCATCGACTCGGGTGAGCCGTCGAAGCCCGACAGGTTCGCCAGCACCACCAGCGGTCGGTTGCCGCTGGCCGCGTTGATCGCCCGCGCGGCCTTCTTCGACGACCGCGGGAACAGCGTGCCCGCGGTGTACGTGTCCGGGCCGTCGGTGGGCGGGAAGCCGCGCCGCGGCACCGATCGCGACTCGATGCCGAGCAGGCACACCGGGATGCCACCGAGGTGCACGTCCTGCACCACCGCGGTCTCCGCGTCGGCCATGCCCGCCCAGCGTTCCAGCACCGGGTGGTCCTGGTCGGAGAGCGCCCGCATCACCGTGCGGATGTCGAACGGCTTCTTGCGGTCCGGGTTGGACTCGGCGGAGAAGATCTCCCCGACGGTGCTGAACGCGCTGCCCGCCACGTCGTGCGGGAAGGCGGAGATGTCGCGGTCCACCGGGTCGGTGGTGGTCGCCCGCCGGGGCGCGTCCTCGCCGGGCGCGACGTACGTGTGGTCGTAGTGCGACATCAACACGTCCCGCGCGGCGGTCAGGTTCGGCGCCCAGTACTGCGCCTGCCCGTTCGGCCCCATCACCCGGTCGTAGCCGCCGATACCGAAGTTGTCCTCGGCGGACACACCACCGGAGAAGTCGAGCGACTGCTTGCCGGTGAGCACCATCGCCGACTCCGGCGTCATCACCAGGACGCCCTTGGTGTGCATGAGCATCGTCGCCTCGGCGTTCCAGTACGGCTGCGCGCCGACGTTGATGCCCGCGACGACAATGTTGATCTCACCTCCGGCCTGGGTGAACTCGACGATCCGCTTGAGCGCGGCGGCCACCCAGTCCATGTTCTCCGTGCCGGAGGTCATGGAGATCCGGGCCCCGGCGGACAGCGCCCACCACTCCAGCGGCACGCCCATCCGCTCCGCCAGGTCCAGCGCGGCGATCACGCGCCGGCACTCCGGCTCCGACAGGGCGCCCAGCGACTTCGTGGGATCGCCGAGCAGCACGACCCGGGTGACGCCCTGCGGATGCCGCACCGTCGGCGTGGTGACCACCCCGGCGACGATCGCGGCGCCGTTGCGCCCCTTCGGCCGGTCCACCGGCACCAGCGCGTGGTGGTCGTCGAGATCGTGCTCGACGAAGTCGCCGAGCCGGCCGGTCAACTCGTACGGGTACACCGTGTTGCGGCTGCTCGCGCGCAGCACCTTCAACCGGTACTCGTCGAGCGGTTCGACCGGCTCCACCGGCGGCGCGCCGATGGCCAGCTCGGCGCCGCCCGCGGCGTCGAACGAGATCCGCACGGCGATCTTGGTCAGCTCGCCGGTCCGCCGGTCGCGCTGCCGCGCGATGAACAGGATCTCCTCCAGCCCGGCGCCCGCGGTCGTCGGGCGCACGCGCCCGGCGATCATCTCCATCTCCTCGCGGGTCAGCTCGCTCGGCGGCCAGACGTAGATGACGATCCGGTTGGTGTTGAAGCGCGTCTTCGACGGTCGCCGGGACTGGGCGCGGCGGATCGAGTCGAGGCACGCGGCGACCGCGTCCTCGGTCGTCGGCAGCGCGACCAGCCGGCCGTCGTGCTCGCGCAGCTCGGTGAGGTCACGCACCTGCGCGAACGCGACGAGGCGCTCGTCCGACCGGTTCTCCCGCGCCACGGCCTGGAAGAGGTAGACCTCCTCGTCCGACGACGGCAGCCGGGTCAGGTCGAACTTGTGCAGCCGCTCCAGCTGCATCCGCTGCGCGATGTACGGGTGCAGGCCCCGAATCAGCCGGTCCTCGGTCATCCCCTCCCCGGACGGGCGGAAGGTGAAGTGGTGGTGCATCACCGCTCCGCCGCGGCCCGCCACGGTGGTGGTGAGCCGGCGCACCCCGGACGGCAGCGGGTGCGCGCTGATGACCTCCAGCAGCGCCACCGCCATCGCGTCGAAGTCCTCCGGCTGGTTCTCCCAGCCGAGGTAGATGTCGGCGTCGACGGCGTCCTCGCCGCTCGCCAGCTCGGCGAGCCCGCGCAGCGCGCCGCCGAGCGCGTCGAAGCTCACCGCGGCGGAGACGACGCTCGAGTCCGCGCGCTCGGCGACCACGAACGCGCAGCCCGCGACCTCGCTGGTACGCACGCTGGTGAGCGCCTTGTTGCCGTAGTACCGCCGGGTCAGCACCTCGAGCATGACCGCGTTGTCGAGGTGGTCACGGACGAGCCGCTGGCCGAGCAGCCGTACCAGTGGCTCGGTGCTGCGTACCATCTCCGCGATGCGCTCGGCGCGGTCCGCCGCGTCCGGGTGCGCGTCCAGGTGACGCAGGTGCCCACGGACCTCGGCGTAGACGCGGGCGCGGTTGCGGCGCAGCAGGGGCTGGGCGAACCAGGCGAACACCACACCACGGGCGAGGTCGGCGACCGAGGGGAAGCGAACCTGGGTCGCCGCCACCAGCCGCTCCAGCGCGAGACCGGCGGGCTCGCGCAGTGTCTCGTCCGGCGGGGTCTCCCGCAGCCAGGCGCGCAGCAGCGTCGCGACGACCGTGGCGTCGGCGGCCGCGCGCTGCTGGGCCAGGAAGATCCGGAACACGGCGGATTCGAGCTCGGGGGAGCGTTCCAGGTCGGTGACTCCGTAGTGCCCGAGCGCCTTCGCGAGCTTGGCCTGGAAGGAGTCCGGCAGCCCGGCCCGCTCGACGTCGAGGCTCTGCAGGTAGGTGTGGAAGTACTCGCGGGCGCTACGCGCGTGTGCGCCGCCGTCCTCACCCGTCGGCCGGTTGCGGCTCAGCTCGGTGAGGTCGGCGAACACCTCGATGAGGTCGAGCTCCTCGGCCAGCGGCCGGTGGCCCGCCTCGGTGGCCTCGCGCCGGGCGGTGAGGTAGTCGTCGAGCACGCGACGGTCGTCGTGCGGGTCGACGTCGAAGCCGAGCAGCAGGCCGCGCAGGTCCTCCTGGCCGCGCCCGCTGCGCAGGTACGCCGGAACGGTCTCGGCGGTGGCGGGCAGGTCCAGCTCGACGGCGACGGCGGCCGGGTCGTCCGCGGTCTCGGCGGCGTCGTCGGCGAGCGGCTCCAGCCGCAGCAGCGGCGCGCCGGCCTCCACCTGGCTGCCCACGGAGACCGCGCACTCCTTCAGCCGCGCCTTGAACGGCGCCCGCAGCACCGTCTCCATCTTCATGGCCTCCAGCACCAGCACCGGCGCGCCCGCCTCGACCTCGGCGCCCACCTCCAGCGGGGTGGCGACGACCAGCGCCGGCATGGGGGAGCGCAGGACGCCGCCCTCGTCCCGGCTGACCCGGTGGGTCACGCCGTCCACCTCGACCAGATGCGTAGGGCCGTGCGTGCCGGTGAGCAGGCGGAACCGGGCGCCGTTGACGACGATCTGGCCGGTGTGCCGGTCGAAGCGGTCCAGCTCGACGTCGGCGGTGCGCACCTCGGCGCCCACTTCGATGCCGACGCGGAACCGGTGCGCGCCGACCCGCGCCACGCGCATGCGGTAGGTGACCCCGCGCAGCTTGAGGTCCAGCGGCCGGCCGCTCTTGTGCTGCACCTGGGGGCGCCCACCGGAAGCCGTCGACAGCAGCCGCTGCCGCTCGACGCGCTCCTCCTCCTCGTACGCCTCGATGGCGGCGGCCGCCAACGCGACCCCGGAGTGCCGGTGCGCGACGAGCCGGCCCTCGCCGCGGACACGGTCGATCCAGCCGGTGTCCGCGCTGGCGTCGATCACCTCGGGCTGGTCGAGCAGGTCGAGCACGAAGCTCTTGTTCGTCGCGCCGCCCTCGATGATCACCGTGGTGTTCGCCATCGCCCGGCGCAGCTTGCCGAGCGCCTCGGCACGGTCACGGCCGTACGCGATGATCTTCGCGATCATCGAGTCGAAGTCGGCCGGGATGGTGTCACCCTCGCTGACGCCGGTGTCCACCCGGATGCCCGGGCCGCTGGGCAGGTCCAGCCGCGCGATGCGGCCCGGCGACGGCGCGAAGTCGCGGTCCGGGTCCTCGGCGTTGAGCCGGGCCTCGATGGCATGTCCGCGCTCCACCGGCGGCGTGCCGTCCAGCCGGCCGCCCGAGGCGACGTGCAGCTGCGCCTTGACCAGGTCGAACCCGGTGGTCAGCTCGGTGATCGGGTGCTCGACCTGTAGCCGGGTGTTGACCTCCAGGAACGCGAACAGGTGATCGCCGGGGTGGTAGAGGAACTCGACGGTCGCCGCGCCGCGGTAACCGACCGCCAGGGCCAGCCGCTCGGCCGACGCCTTCAGCTCGGCCGTCTGCGCCGGGCTGAGCACCGGCGACGCCGACTCCTCGATGACCTTCTGGTTGCGCCGCTGCACCGAGCAGTCGCGGACTCCGAGCGCCCAGGCGGTGCCCTGGCCGTCGGCGATCACCTGGACCTCCACGTGCCGGGCACCGGTGACCAGGCGCTCCAGGAACACGATGCCGCTGCCGAATGCCCGCGCCGCCTCCTGGCTGGTGCGCTCGTACGCGTCGTCGAGCTCGGCCTCGCTGGTGATCACGCGGATACCGCGCCCGCCGCCGCCCGCGGTCGCCTTCAGCATCAACGGGTAGCCGATCTCGGCCGCCGCGGCCCGGGCGGCGGTCAGAGTCTCGACGGCGCCGCGGCTCCAGGGCGCGACCGGTACGCCGACCTCCTCGGCGATCAGCTTCGAGCCGATCTTGTCACCGAGCTGGCGCATGGCTTCCGCGTTCGGCCCGACGAACGTGACGCCGATCTTCTCGCACAGCTCCGCGAACGCCGGGTCCTCGGCGACGAAACCCCAACCGACCCACGCCGCGTCGGCCCCGGTCTCGGTCAGGGCGCGCTCCAGCACGGCGAGATTGAGGTACGGGCGGGTGGACGCCGGACCGAGGTCGTAGGCGATGTCCGCCTCGCGCACGAAGGTGGCGGTGCGGTCGACGTCGGTGTAGAGGGCGACCGTCTCGATCCGGACGCCGGTCTCCGCGGCCAGCTCTCGGACCGCGTGGATGAGGCGCATGGCGGCCTCACCACGGTTGACGATGGCGACACGGTTGAACACCCGACTGACCCCTTTGGTAGACCTGTGACCTGCGCGCCGCGAGACGACAGCTCCCGGCAGTGATCACCCTTCCGTCTGATGGCGGGCAGCGCCATGACGCAATCACCGAACCGCCCGCCCCTCTGTTGTAGGAAACCACCAAAAGTTTTTGGCTGCCAGGCGGCATCGGGGCAGTGAGCCCCGGCACGGGCGCCTTTCGCGTCGTACCGTGAGCGGGCAGCTACCAAGAGTAGGTAGCTTGATCGGCCGGGACACGGGCGCTCGCCCGCCACCTGGCTCGCCACCACACTCGGGAGGCACGGTTTGCCGTTCGACGCGAGCGAGTACGGCCGGCGCGTACCGGCCGACGTCTACGACGAAGCCTTCGCGCACCTGGACCCGACGTCGGCGGTCGAGCGGCTCGTGCAGCTCGCGGACGGTGGCCCGGTCTGCGAGTTCGGGGTGGGCACCGGCCGGCTGGCCCTGCCACTGCAGGAACGCGGGCTGACCGTCGCGGGCGTGGAAGGGTCCCCGGCGATGGCCGCCCGGCTACGGGAGAAGCCGGGTGGGGAACGGATCGAATTGGCCATCGGCGACTTCGCCGCGACCCGGGTGCCGGGCGAGTTCGCTCTGGTGCTGCTCGCGTTCAACACGATCTTCGCGCTGCCGGACCAGGCCACGCAGGTCGCGTGCTTCCGCAACGCCGCCGCGCACCTGCGCCCCGGTGGCCGCTTCGTCGTCGAGGCCTGGGTGCCGGACCTGGCCGCGTTCCGGGCCGGCGCGGCGCTGCGGCCGGTCCAGGTAGCGCAGGACGCGGTCATGCTGGAGGCGGCGCTGCTGCACCCGGCCGAGCAGCGGATGACCACCACCAAGGTCCGGCTCACCGGAACGGGGGTCGACCTGCTGCCCGCCAACCACCGCTACGCCTGGCCCGCCGAACTCGACCTGATGGGCCAGCTGGCGGGGATGGCCCGGGAACACCGGTGGGAGGACTGGACGGGCAGGCCCTTCACCGACGGCAGCCGGGATCACGTGTCGGTCTACCGGCGGACGTGAATCACCGCTGCGACAGTCGGTCGGCCAGCGTGGCGCGCAGGTCCTCGATGCCGGCGCCGGTCACCGCCGAGACCGCAACCGCGTCCGGGTGGACGCGCTGCAGCGCCAGCACCGACTCCGGCGGCGCCACGTCGATCTTGTTGAGCACCAGTAGCTCGGGAACCGAACCCGCCCCGATCTCGTGCAGCACCCCGTGGACGGTGGTGATCTGGTCCAGGGCGTCCGGGGCCGAGGCGTCGACCACGTGCATCGTCAGGTCGCTGCGGGTGACCTCCTCCAGCGTCGAGCGGAACGCGTCGACGAGCTGGTGGGGCAGGTGACGGACAAAGCCGACGGTGTCGACGACGGTGTAGGTGAGCTCGCCGGTGCCGATCCGGCGCACGGTCGGGTCGAGGGTGGCGAACAGGACGTCCTGCACCTCGGCATTCGCCCCGGTGAGCCGGTTGAGCAGGGCGGACTTCCCGGCGTTGGTGTAGCCGGTGATGGAGACCGAGGGCACCCGGTTGCGGGCCCGCCGACCCCGGCTCCGCTCCCGCCTCCGAGCCAACTCGGAGGCGTTGCGGCGCAGCCGGGTGGCCCGCTGACGCAGCGTCCGCCGCTGGGTCTCCAACCGCATCTCACCGGGACCACGCACGCCCATGCCGGCGCCGCCGGCCATTCGCCCACCACCGACGCGCGACATGGCCCGGCCGTCGCCGCGTAGTCGGGGCAACTGGTACGCGATCTGCGCCAGCTCCACCTGGACCCGACCCTCGCTGGTACGCGCGTGCTCGGCGAAGATGTCCAGGATCAGCGCGGTGCGGTCGACGACCCGAACTCCGACCCGTTCCTCCAGGTTGCGTACCTGCCCAGGGCTCAGCTCACCGTCGGCGATCACGACGTCCGCGTGTGTGCGCTCGGCCAGGGCGGTCAACTCATCGACCTTTCCCGAGCCCACATAGGTGCCCGGATCGGGTCGGCTGCGGTTCTGCACCACCTCGTCGGCGACGGTCAGGCCGTCGGTGTCCGCCAACCGGCGCAGCTCGTTCAGGGACGTCTGCGTGCCCGGTCCGCTGTCGCCCGCCTCGTCCTCCTGACGGACCGCCACCAGCACCGCCGTCGGGCGTTCACCCGGCGCGCCGGCACCGGAGCCCAACAACCAGGATCCCGCCATCGTCCACCTCGCCTCGTCTCGGTGCGCTCGATCTACCCGCGGCGCTGCCAGACATGCGGGCCGGGAGCCGAGACGCCGCCGAGGGGGTCGTTGTCGACCGCCGGCCGGCCGAACGGCGTGGCGACGAATGAGCAACGACCCGTCGGGTACGCGGACGGAGCCCGGACACGACCAGGAGAGGGTGACTGCGATGAAGGTCAGGAACTCACTGCGCGGGTTGAAGAACAAGATGAACTCGATCGTGGTACGCCGCCGCGGCCGGACTTTCGTGATCAACAAGTCCGATCGGCGTCAGAAGGCGCGCCAGGGCTGAGAGCCGGCAGGCAGGATCGCCCAGCACCGCACGGGGTGCCGGCGGTGCTGGACGGTCCTGCACCGCACGGGGTGCCGGCGGTGTCCCGGAACGGGGTCGCCACTGCACCTCCACGGGAGGTGACCATGACGGGGTTCGACAATTGTCGTGCGCGCCGCTGTTCCTCGGTCCGAGCGGACGGGCCCTGACGTGTCCTGGCTGGCCGGGATGCCCGGCGCGCTCCAGCAGCGCCTGATCAACCCGATCGTTCGGCGCGCGTGGGACTGGAAGCTCCCGATCCCCGGCGATGCCCTGTTGGAGACGACCGGACGGCGTACGGGACAGCGGCGGTACACGCCGGTGTGTGACGGCCTGGACGGTGACGTCTTCTGGCTGGTCTCGCAGCGCGGGGACCGTGCCGACTGGGTGCGGAACGTCGAGGCCGACCCCCGTGTCCGGGTCAAGGTGGGCGGCGGGCCGCACGCACGCTGGCGGGCCGGAACCGCGCGGGTGTTGCGGGGCGACGACCCCCGCGAGCGGCAGCGGATCCTCGCGGGGCGTGGTCTCCTGCGCCGGCTCTGCCTGCGCACGTCGAAGGCGATGAACGCGAGCCCGCTGACGGTACGCATCGATCTGGATCCAGCCTGATCCTCCGCCGGGCGTGCCGCCCAGGACGGTTCCGCCCTCGGGCTTCCCAACCTCATCTTCCCGGTCGGCCGGCGGGAGCCGCATCCGCCTGATCTGCTGGGAGGTGTGCGGGCCGACCCCTCAACGGCTCGACGTCGGGCGACGGCCGTCCGGTACGGCGCCGACAAACTCACGAGGGGTGATCATGGGAAGAACCACCATTGGTGTCCGGTCCGTGACCGACAGCCTGGGAATCGAGCGGGCCGGGCAGGACCGCGGATCGGAGGGGCTGGCCCGGTTCCTGGGCTGGCTCAGCCTCGGTCTGGGAGTGACCGCCCTCGCGCGCCGCGAGCAGGTCAGCCGGCTGACCGGAGTCGACGACTCGCCCGTCGCGCGCCAGGTGCTGGCGGCGGCGGGGATCCGCGAGCTGGGCCATGCCGCCGTGCTGCTGATCCCACGGCGCGCGAGGTGGGGCGCGTGGACCCGGGTCGCCGGCGACGTGCTGGACCTCGCCGTTGCCGGCCAGGCCTCGAAGGGGCGGCGTGGCGAACGGCGCCAGCGCCTCACGTACACGACCTGGGCGTTGGCCGGGATCACCGCCGTGGACGTCTACACCGCGGTGCGGGCCACCCGTGGGCGTCGGGGGCGGGACGCCAACCGGGTGTACGGGTCGGTGACCGTCAACCGCAGCACCGCGGAGGCCTACCGGTTCTGGCACGACTTCGAGAACCTGCCGCGCTTCATGTCCCACCTCCAGTCGGTGCAGACCACGGGTGACCGGCGGTCGCGCTGGACGGCGAAGGCGCCGGCCGGTCGGAAGGTCACCTGGGACGCGGAGATCGTCGACGACCGCCCGGGCGAGCTGATCACGTGGCGCTCTGTCGACGGCGCGCGGGTGCCCAACTCCGGCTCGGTGCGCTTCGTCCCGGCGGCCGGGGGGCGCGGCACCGAGGTACGGGTCGAGCTCGGCTACCGGGTACCCGGAGGCATGTTCGGCGCGCGGGTCGCCAAACTGTTCGGCGAGAACCCGCAGCAGCAGGTCTGCGACGACCTGCGCAGGTTCAAGCAGGTGATCGAGACCGGCGAGATCACCCGCTCGGACGGCAGCCCGGACGGCAGCACCGTCCACCAACAGCTGAAGCAGCGCCCGGCGCAGCCGCTGGCGACGCGCGGGTCGGGCAGGTAGGGGGAGCCATGCGAGCGAACTGCTGGATGGCACCGAACAACCTGGCCGTCAAGAACGTCCCCGACCCGCAGATCCTCAACCCGCGCGACGCCATCGTGCGGATCACCTCGTCCGCTATCTGCGGCTCCGACCTGCATCTTCTGCACGGGTACATCCCGGCGATGAAGAAGGGCGACGTGCTCGGTCACGAGTTCATGGGCGAGGTCGTGGAGCTGGGTCCGGGCGTACGGGACGGCCTGAGCCTCGGTGACCGGGTAGTGGTGGCCTTCCCAATTGCCTGCGGCAACTGTGCTTCCTGCGAGCAAGGCCTCTACTCGATCTGCGAGAACTCCAACCCCAACGCGGCGATCGCGGAGAAGGTCATGGGCCACTCGCCCGCCGGCATCTTCGGCTACTCGCACCTGCTCGGCGGCTACGCGGGCGGTCAGGCCGAGTACGCCCGGGTGCCCTACGCCGACGTCGGGACCATCAAGATCGAGGACGACCTGGCGGACGAGCAGGTGCTGTTCCTGTCCGACGTGCTGCCCACCGGCTACATGGCCGCCGAGATGTGTGACATCAAGCGCGGCGACACCATCGCGATCTGGGGTGCCGGGCCGATCGGCCAGTTCGCTGCGGCCAGCGCCCTCCTGCTGGGAGCGGAACGGGTCATCGTCATCGACCGGTTCCCCTACCGGCTACGAATCGCACGGGAGAACACCGGCGCGGAGACGATCAACTACGAGCAGACCGACGTCCTGGACGCCCTGCGGGAGATGACGGCCGGCCGCGGACCGGACGCCTGCATCGACGCGGTCGGCATGGAGGGACACCACGCGTCGGCCGCGCTGCACGCGTACGACAAGGCCAAGCAGGCGACGAAGACGGAGACCGATCGGCCACACGCGCTGCGGGAGGCGGTGTTGAGCTGCCGCAACGGCGGCACGATCTCCGTGATCGGCGCCTACGGCGGCTTCATCGACAAGTTCCCGATGGGCTCGTTCATGAACCGGTCGCTGACCATGCGGTCCGGGCAGGCGCACGTTCAACGCTACATGCGGCCGCTGCTGGAACGGATCCGCAAGGGCGAGATCGACCCGACCTTCATCATCACGCACACGATGGGGCTGGAGGACGCCCCGCACGGCTTCGACATCTTCAAGAACAAGCAGGACGAGTGCCTGAAGGTGGTCCTCAAGACGTAGCGCCGGGGCACCGGCACGAGGGGACGGCGGGCCTGGCCGACGGGCTCGCCGCCCTCCGTTGACGGGCCCGTCCCGCCGCTTCCGTGCCGGGGTCAGTGGCCGCGGTAGAGGGCGTCGACGTCGGCGGCGAAACGGGACTGGACCACCTCACGCTTGATCTTGAGTGTCGGTGTGAGTTCGCCATCGGCTTCGGTGAGATCCCGGGGGAGGATGCGGAAGGTCTTGATCCTTTCGGCCCGGGACACCGTCTCGTTGGCCTCGTCGATGGCGGCCTGGATCTCCTTGCGCAGGTCGGGGCTGTCCCGTTGGTCCGCCACCGACGCGTGGGGACGGCCGTGGCTGGCTGTCCACCGCTCCCAGGCCTGCGGGTCGATGGTGATCAGCGCAGAGACGTATGGCTGGTCGTCGCCGATCAGGATGCACTGACTGACGAGGGGATGGGCGCGGATGCGGTCCTCGACCGGGGCGGGGGCGAGGTTCGTTCCTCCCGCCGTCACGATGATCTCTTTGGTGCGGCCGGTGATGTGCAGGAAGCCGTCGTCGTCGAGGCTGCCCTGATCCCCGGTGCGCAGCCACCCGTCCGCAGTGAAGGTGTCCCGAGTGGCGTCGGGGTTGTTCCAGTAGCCGGCGAACACCATCTCCCCGCGTGCGATGACCTCCGCGTCGTCGGCGATGCGGATCTCCACGCCGGGTATCGGACGCCCGACGGTACCGATCCGCATCGCGGACGGCAGGTTCAGCGTCAACGCCGGTGACGTCTCGGTCAGCCCGTACCCTTCCAGCGCCGTCAGGCCGGCGCCGCGGAAGAAGTGACCGAGTCGCTCCCCGAGCGGGGCGCCACCGACGATCGCGGTGCGACAGCGTCCCCCCAGCGTGGCCCGCAGCTTGCGATAGACGATCAGGTCGAACACCCTGCGCGCCAGCCGCAGCGGTCCTCCCGGCCCCGGCGGTGTGTCCAGGGCTCGGCTGTAGCGCACCGCGACGGCGTCCGCGATCCTGAACAGCCATTCCTGGTGTGCGTCGGCCGCCTTCTCCCGTGTCTGGGTGTGCATCTTCTCGAACACCCTCGGCACGGCGAGGATGAAGGTGGGGCGGTGCTGCTGTAGTTGCCCGAGTACGCCGGACATGTTGGAACTGTGCACCAGGGTGGCGCGGGTGAGCACCATGCCGACCTGGATCAGGCGGGCGAACGCGTGCGCCAACGGCAGGAACAGCACCGTCGACGCCCCCGGATGCAACAGCTCCGGCAGTACGGCGGTGGCGTTGCCGATGTCGCAGTAGATGTTGCGGTGCGTCAGCACACAGCCCTTCGGTCGGCCGGTCGTGCCACTGGTGTAGACGATCGTCGCCACGTCGCTGCCCGTGACCGCCGTGCGGCGCACGTCCACCTGGGCGTCGTCGACGCTCCGACCCTGACCGGCCAGCGCCACCAGGTCGCCGCCGTCGATCCGCCACACCTGACGCAGCGCGGGCAGACCAGCGCGTCGGTCGGCGAGCATCGCGGCGTGCTTGTCGGTTTCGACCACACACCCCACCGCGCCGGAGTCCGTGAGAATCCATTCCATCTGCTCCGGGCTGGACGTGTCGTAGATCGGGACGGTGACGGCCCCGATCGACCACAGCGCATAGTCGACGAGCGTCCACTCGTAGCGGGTGCGACTCATCAACCCGACCCGGTCCCCGTGCCCGATCCCGGCGTCGATGAAGCCGCGGGCGAGAGCGAGCACGTCACCGCGGAACTGGGCGCACGTCACGGGCACGTCCCCGCGTGCCGACGGCCCCGCCGGCCAGGCCGGGGAGACCGGGGACGGGCGCAGGAACTGCACCCCTTCGGGATCCTGCCGCGCGTTGTCCCACACCATGTCCGCCAGGCCCGGCGAGGCGGCCCCCGTGACCACCGGCGCAACCGACATCTCCCGCACGTTCGCCGCACCCCCTCCATCACCGGAGCCCGCCTGGCACCGAAGCGGCTACGCGGTCATGATGACCGCACCGGCGGTCACGACGACGGTGAACGAAGAAACCGCCGCTCGCGCCGCCGTCCCGTGCGATGAATCAGGCGGTGACCGCTGCGGAGCCACCACGGCGGCGCTTCAGGTCGCGGACGGTTCGTGGATGGTGACGGTCCGGCGGTCGCCCACCATCAGGGTGCGCCCGATCCCGAGCATCCAGAGGATCGTGTACGCGATCACCGTCGGGTTCTTCACGCTCACCAGCACGGAACTCACCAGATTCTGCCGCTCGTCCGGCACCCAGAGAGCGATGGCGGCGGTGGGCAGGATGTCGAGCACCACGAAGGCAGCCGCCAGGACGAGGAACTGGAACCAGAAGTCGCGTACCCGCTCGTTGATTCCTGCGGTCAGCCGTAGCCAGCGCTCACCAAGGGTCAGGTTGGCCAGGCCGGGTTCCCGGAACGCCAGCCGGAGCACGACGTAGACCAGGAGCAACCGGGCGAGCCCGGTGAGGATTTCGCCGCCGATCTGGGCGGCGGCCGGCAGGTCGTCGCTGTAGCGGACCGCGATGAACCGCTGCACGGTGGGGATCATCGACAGGCCGAACACGATCCAGAAGTGTCGGGCGTAGAAGTGCGTCGCCCACCGCAAAGCCGCCCAGCTGAGTGCGAGCCCCATCCGCATGACGCTGCCCTCCGGTCGCTATACTCCAGAGAAATGAACTATCTCTGATAGTGAACTATCCATCAGGCTGAAGCAATGGGTGAGAGCGTGACAGATTACGGCTGGGAGTTGAGCACGGCGGTCGTGCTGTTTCACGAGGCGATCGCGCGACGACTCGGCCTGAACGCCGCCGAGCACAAGGCCCTGGGGCTGATCATGCGCGCCGGCCCGCTGCCGACCGGTGCCCTGGCACCTGAACTCGGGGTCGGCGTCAGCGCCGTCACCGGGATCGTCGATCGGCTCGAACAGGCCGGCTACGTTCGCCGGGAGCCGGACCCGAGCGACCGGCGGCGGGTGCTGGTCGTCGCGGATCCATCCCGGGCCCCCGACCTCACCGGCATCTTCGCCGACCTGAGCCGGGAGATGAACGCCTTCATGAGCCGGTACGACGAACGACAGATGGCCACGGTGGTCGACTACATCGAAAACACGGTGCGGGTGCTCCGATCCCAGACCGCACGGCTCACCGGCGAGGGGAGCAACGGGCCGGACCGACCCCGCTGAACGTGCGTCCCGCGGGGTCGACGGCAGCACCGCCGGCCTGCTACTTCACCTTTCGAGTCGATCGGGCCACGATGTCCTCGTACTGCGGGTGCTTGACCAGCCACTCGGCGAGGAACGGGCAGAGCGGCACGACGGTCCGGCCCCTGGCACGCGCGTCGTCCATGACCGCGCGAGCCAGGGTCGAGCCGACGCCCTTGCCCTCGAACTCCGGATCGACCTCAGTGTGGGTGTAGACGATGATGGCGCCGGTCAGCTGGTAGGTGACCACTCCGGCGACCACGCCCGCCTCGTCGCGCGCCTCGAATCGCTCCCGCGCCGGCGCGTCTGTCACGGTGAACTGCACCGGACCATCCAACCACGCTGTCAGCCGACCGGCCCGTGAGCATGATTACGCCGGCTGGCAGCGCCGTGATCGGCACGAGGCCGGCGACATCGCGGTGTCCGGACGGGTGGGATGCCCCGACATCGGTGATCTGGTGTTGACCTTGCCGCGATCGGTGTCGGCGGGCCGAGCGGGCCCGATCCGCGTCGTCAGCGGTCAGCTGGCGCGGGACTCAGCGAGCGCGAGCAGCTGCAGGGTGGCGCGGATGTGCTGCCTGTCGGCGGCGGAGGTGCGGGGGTCGGCGAGTCGGTCGCGGATGGCGGCGATGTGTGCCTCCGCCCTCGGATCCGTCAGGGGCGGGGAGGGCTGCGGTACGTCCGCCGGCGGCGGGGTGAGGGCGCGCAGCGCCGCGCCGAGCGGTACGTCCAGGACCGCGCAGAACGCGCGCACCTTGGGGAGCTCCGGGTGGTGCTGCCACTCGCCCGACAGCCAGCGAAAGACGGTGGAGCGGCTGACGCCGCTGCGAGTCGCCACCTCGGCGACCGACCAACCGCGCTCGTCGCGGGCGGCCTCGACCGCTTGGCGGACGAACCGCGCGAACGCTGCCTGCGCGGTTGCCGGCGTCTCACCCATGTCTGGCCGTCGCTTCCCCCGTGGTCGACGCTCAGGCTAACCGCCATGTCCGACAGTCGCCATCTGGCGTTGCGCTCCGGCGCCGTCTGACCACCGCTGGTCACCGTAGTGGACGCCGGCGGACAGCCTTCTGGACGTCCTGACCGTGCTGGTCGCTGACACCCGACTCAGCCCGGTGCCGGTGGATCCACACACGGTTGAGGTCGTCGGCCTGGCGCTGGTGCCGGGGCGTGATGGTGCGACCGGCCGGCATGTCCAGGCCGAGGAAATCCAGGATCCCGTACGTGGTGGAGAGCATGTCCTCATCCAGTTCCTCGTAGCGGACGACGTGCGGACGCACGCCGGCCGCGGAGAACCACGCCTGCCATCCGGCGTTGTGCTCCTCGATCGTCTGGATGAGGGCGTCGATCCCGTCCGTGTCGAAGGTCGGCTCCTGACCGGTGCGGTCGCCGCCGCTGATCTCGCCGTTGCCGCCGATGTACCAGACCTGGGTCTGCTCGGCCCGCAGCCAGGACACCGCCTGGGCCAGCACGTCGTCACGCCGCAGATACACGAACCGGGTACGGCCGAACGCCCGTTCCAGCAACGCGACGTCCTGGCCGGCGAGGTCGGGGTGGGCCCTGCCGAGCTTGTCGACCAGCTCGTCGAGCGTGCCCCACATCAGCTTCGCGCCGAACACGCCGTTGTCGGTGCGGCCGGCGTCACGTGCCGCGCGCACGTAGGCCGCGTAGTCGAGGCCACCGTCAGCGGCGCGGGGAATCTGCCATCGCCCGGCCCACAGCGGCTCGTCCGGAGCGCGAAAGTACGCCTGCGGGTGGCCGGCGACACCCGTGGACTCCAGCAACCCCAGGAGCAGCGAACTGCCGGTGCGCGGGGTGCCGCAGATGAAATAGGTGTCGACCCGATCCCTGGCGTTCGGTGGCATAGGCACGAACCAACCGCGTCGGGGGGATGGTGGGCAAGGGAATTACGGCCGCGTCCCGGCCCCGCTCCGGCCAATCTGCCCAATCCCGTCCGACCGGCAGCCGGTAAGGCGAGACTGACAACGAACAGGCACGGGAGCCAGCCGACGGGGCCGGCCGAGGGGAGTGCGCCGTGACATCGGGATCGATGAGTCAACGGATCAAGGGCCTGCTCAACAGCCCACGGGCGCGTGACCTGATGCAGCGGGGTCGCCGCCAGGCGGCCAAGCCCAGCACGCAGCAGAGGCTTCAACAGCTCATGGCCCGCCTGACCGGCCGGTCGAGCCGGCGCCGCTGAGACATCCGGCACGGGAACCAGCGGGAGCTGCCATCGTGAGCGACACCAGTCTCGGCGTCGACGGCCAGCGGGGCAGCGACTACGCCGACCTGTCCCGGCAGGTCCGCGCAGCGGGTCTGCTGGAGCGGCGGCGACGCTACTACGCCGTGCGCATCGGTCTCGTCGTCGGTTCCTTCGCCGCGCTGTGGGCGCTGTTCGGACGACTCGGTGAGTCCTGGTGGCAGCTTGGGGTGGCGGTGGCCCTCGCGGTGGTGATCGCGCAGGCCGGGTTCATCGGTCACGACGCCGGGCACCGGCAGATCGGCCGCTCGCGCCGGGCGAACGACCTGATCGGCCTCGTGCACGGCAACCTGCTGACGGGGATCAGCTACGGCTGGTGGGTGGACAAGCACAACCGGCACCACGCCCACCCGAACACCGAAGGCAGGGACCCCGACATCACCGTGGCGCCCCTGTCATTCACCCCCGACCAGGTCCGGCGACGGCGCGGCCTCGGCGCACTGTTCGCCCGTCACCAGGCGTACCTCTTCTTTCCGCTGCTTCTGCTGGAGGGCCTGCACCTGCACGCCATCAGCCTGCGGGCTGTCCTCGGCCCGCGCCGCCTGGCGCGTCGGCCCGCCGAGGCGGGGCTGCTGGCCCTGCATCTGGGCGGCTACCTCGCCGCCGCGTTCCTGGTCCTGAGTCCCCCGCAGGCGGTCGCGTTCATCCTCGTCAACCAGGGCGTGCTGGGCCTCTACCTCGGCTGTTCCTTCGCCCCGAACCACAAGGGGATGCCGATCCTTGGCGCCGAGGACAACCTCGACTACCTGCGGCGGCAGGTCGTCACCTCCCGCAACGTCCGGGGTGGGAGGTTCCTCGACACCGTGTTCGGCGGCCTGAACTACCAGATCGAGCATCACCTGTTCCCGAACATGCCGTGCCCCAACCTGCGTCGAGCCCGGCCATTGATCCAGCGGTTCTGCGCCGAGCACGCCATCGGCTACCACGAAACCAGTCTGGGTCGCTCCTGGGCGGAGGGGCTGCGCCACCTGCGGAAGGTTGGTAGCCCCGAACCTCGAACCGACGTCGCGGTGCGGTGAGGGGCGATACAAGAGGGCCGATTCAACCGGTCAGCTCGATGGCAGCGCCTGACAATGAGCACCAACCAGACAGAACGATTTCCGGGAGTGATTATGGCAAGCAGCAGACGCGCGACCAGGCGACCGGCCCTGATGCTCGCTTTCGCGGCAGGGGCGTTGACCGGGGCAGCCGGCATGCTGACCTTGCGGCGCCGCTGGCAGGAGGCCGACATCTCGGCGGACGCCGCCGGTGCCGCAGCGGGTAAGTCGAGCCCGCCACTGGGCGGACGATACGACAACCCCACGCAGAAAACCGTCAGCACGCCAGCGACCCAGCAGGGCTGAACCGGAAATCCGCAGCCGCCGAACGTGTGTCATGGCGCGTGGCAAGCGCGGCGGATGGGCAGCATCACATCATCCTTTCGGTTAGGTTCTGACTGCCCGTTGGTCTAGTCTCTGCTCAGACGGTTGGCGCCGGAGACGCTGGAGTGCGACCGCGGTGATGCGGAGGAACCAGCATGATCACCACCACTGATCGGCCCGCGACGACGAGTACCCACGTCCACCACGACGCCTCTTCCGACTCACCCGCCACCAAGCTGCTTCTCGCCATGGCGGCGTTGCCCGCCGACGACCCGTCCCGCCCCGCGCTGCGGGACCGGGCGATCGAGGCGTGGCTGCCGCTGGCCACTCACCTCGCCCGGCGCTACAGCGGGCGCGGCGAGCCGACCGGCGACCTGACGCAGACCGCGGCACTGGGGCTGATCAAGGCGGTCGACAAGTTCGACCCCTCCCGTGGTGTCGACTTCGCCGGTTACGCGATCCCCACGATCGTCGGGGAACTCAAGCGGCACTTCCGGGACCGCACCTGGGACATCCGGGTGCCGCGCCGGCTGCAGGAGATGCGGCTGGCGATCTCGGACGCCAACAGCACCCTGTTGCAGACGTTGGGTCGTTCGCCCACGGTCGCCGACATCGCCGCCCACCTCGGGCTCACCGAGGAGCAGGTGCTGGAAGGGCTGGAGGGTGCGCGGGCGTACAACGCGGTGTCGTTGTCCACCCCGATCGGCGACGGTGAGCGCGGCACCGAACTGGGCGAGATGCTGGGCGGCGAGGACAGCCAGTTCGCCCTGGCCGAGCTGCGGGTGGCTCTCGGCCCGGCGCTCGCCACGCTCGACGAGCGGGAGCAGAAGATCCTGACCCTGCGCTTCTACGGCAACCAGACGCAGAGCGAGATCGCCGACCAGGTCGGCGTTTCGCAGATGCACGTGTCCCGTCTGCTGGCCCGCGCGCTCGCCAAGCTGCGTACGCAGTTGGTCGACGCCTACTGACCGCCGCCCGTCCCCGGTGCCCGCGTCACCCCGGCCGCGCGCGTCCGCGGCCGGGGCCACCTCGCCCCTGTGGTAGACAGTCGGCGTGGTGGAGGCGAGCCAGTCCGCGGAACGTAGCGTCGACGACACGGTTCTCGACGCTGCCCGGGACTGCGTGCTGGCCTACGGCGTGCGTCGCACGACGATGACGGACATTGCGCGACGCGCCAACGTCTCCCGGATGACCGTCTACCGGCGCTGGCCGGACGTGCAGTCCCTGATCGGTGACCTGATGAGCCGGGAGTGGCATCAGGTGCTGATGGCCGCGGCGGACGTCGAGACCGGCGGCTCGGCCCGGTCCCGTCTGGTGTCGCGGGTGGTCGCGGTGGCGGGGCAGCTACGGGACCACCCGCTGCTGTGCAAGATCCGTGACGTCGATCCCGAGGTGCTGCTCCCGTACCTGCTCGACCGGCGGGGCAACGGCCAGGACGAGATGCTCCAGTTCCTCGCGGCGGCGCTGGCCGACGGTCATGAGGACGGCTCGATCCGGCCCGGCAGGCCCGACGTTCTGGCCCGCGCGATATTCCTGACCACGCAGTCGTTCGTGTTGTCCGTCCGCACGGTCGCCGACGACGTGCCGCTCGCCGAGTTCGACCGGGAGTTGGCGCTGCTCGTCGACGGCTACCTGCGACCGGGCTAGCCGGCGATGACGCGCAGCGCCTGCGGGCGGACCTCGACGTGCAGCTCGTCGGTCCGGCCGACGGGATCACCGTCGCCGTACACCGTCATCGGGCGGTCGGCGCACACGGTGACCGACGTGCCGCGGTAGGAGAAGACGTGCCCGCGCCGCAGGTGCCGGCCGGTGCGCATCTGTCGCAGCGCGACCGGGAACAGCAGCTTCGGTGCGTGTCCGATCACGACGACGTCCATCGTGCCGTCGTCGGGCTGCGCCGCCGGGGCGACGTGCAGGCCACCGCCGTAGTACCCGCAGTTGGCGACCACCACCGTGTAGGCGTACGTCCGCTCCGTCCGGCCGTCCACCGCGATCGTGTACCGGGTGCGCGGCCAGCGCAGCAGCGCCCGCAGGCCGGCGGTGGGATACACCAGCGGCGCGGGCAGACGCGACCGGTTCGCCAGCTCGTTGGCCGCCGCGTCGACGCCGACGTAGACGCTGCCGACGACGGTCCGACCCGCGACGCGAAGGACGTCGAGGTGTCGCGCCCGTCCGTGCAGCAGCAGGTCCGCGATCGCGTCAGGGGAGTGCGGCAACCCGAGCTGGCGGGCGAAGTCGTTGCCACGACCGGCGGGGACGACGCCGAGCAGACCGCCGGTGTCGGCGACCACGCCGCCGAGCAGCCGGATGGTGCCGTCGCCCCCCGCTGCGACGACGACCTCACCGGCCTGCACCGCTGACGTGGCGCACCGGCGAGCCTCTTCGGCTGTCTGCGTGTAGTCGACGCGGATCCGAGCGCCGGCGGCGCGCAGCAGATGCGCCACCGGCATCAGGCGGGACAGGCCTCGGCGCGCGGTGGGCCCGAGGATCACTGCGAAGGACCGCACCTCACGGCACCAGGATGCCGGGATTGAGGATGCCGGCCGGGTCCAGCTGCTGTTTGACCGCCCGCAGCAGGTCCACGGCGACGTCGCCGATCTCGGCGGCGTACCAGGCCCGATGATCCGCGCCGACACCGTGATGGTGGCTGATGGTGGCACCGGTGGCAGCGATCGCATCGCTGGCCGCCGCTTTCGCGTTCCGCCAGCGCTCGACCGGGTCCGAGCCGGGGGAGCAGATCACCGTGAAGTACAGCGACGCGCCGGTCTCGTAGACATGGGAGACGTGCGCCAACACCAGCGCCCCGTCCGGCAAGGCATCGAGGATCGCCTGCCGGACCCGGTCGTGCACCTCCGGCAGCGCCGACCAGTACGTCGCGGTCTCCAGGGTCTCCGCGAACGCGCCCGCGTCCAGCAGGGCGTCCCGCAGGTACGGTGCGTCGAAGCGCTGCCGTGCCCACTGGTGACCCGGCGCTTCGCCCAGCGGCACCCCGCCGTGCGCCGCCAGCACGTCAGCGGCCGCTTCGACGGTGGGAACCACGTCCGCGCCGTCGTACCCGACGATGAGCTGGCAGCCGCCTTCGGCGTGGCCGGACCCCGTCGCCCCGATCATTGTCTCGACCTCGTCGGACAGCCGCAGCACCGTCGGCCGTGGCCCGTCCTGCGCCAGCCGCCGTACGGCGTGCAGACCGTCGGCGAACGACTCGAACCGCCAGCCCTCGTGGTGTGACTGCGTCGGCAGAGGGCGGATCCGGACGGTCACGTCGGTGATGACGCCGAGTGCTCCCTCGCTGCCGAGGAAGAGCTGCCGCAGATCGGGGCCGGCGGCCGAGGCGGGGGCGCGGCCGGCCCGTACGGTGCCTCGGGGCGTGGCGACCGTCAGCGCCACGACCATGTCGTCGAAGCGGCCGTAGCCGGCCGACGCCTGGCCGGACGACCGGGTGGCGGCGAATCCACCGATGGTGCCGTACTCGTAGGACTGCGGGACGTGCCCGAGGGTGAACCCGTGCTCGGCGAGCAGCTCGGCAGCCCGTGGGGCGCGCAGCCCGGCCTGGAGCGTGGCGGTCCGCGACACCGGGTCGACGGCGACGACGGCGTTCAGCCGGCTCAGATCGACGGCGACGTGTCGCGCCGCGGACGGCGTGAGCCCACCCACGACGGAGGTGCCACCACCGAACGGGACCACGGCCACCCGGTGCCGGGAGCAGAGGTCGAGGACGGACAGCACCTCGGCGTGGTCGGCCGGGCGCAGCACGGCCTGTGGGGCCACCCGCACCTCGCCGCTGCGGTGACGGAGCAGGTCCGGCGTCGACATGCCCGACGCGTGTCGTGCCCGGGCGGCCGGGGCGGTGACCACGTGCTCGGCGCCCAGCACCCGTCGCAGCGCGTGCAGGACCGTGTCGTCCAACTCGAGGTCCGGCACCGTCGCCTCGGCCAGCGGTACGGCCGGCGGCGGGGGTGTCAGCTCGAGGACCTGCGCCAGCAGCGTCGAGGCGGAGCCCGGCAGCGCCTTCGCGTCCGCCGTGGTGCCCCAGCGGGCCCACCCGACGGTCGACGCTTCCCCTTCCATATTCATGTGTGACAGAGTGACATTGAACGTCACTACATCGCAAGGAGGCGTGTGAAAACCTCGCTGACCGTCCTCCGCCGGGAACGTGACCTCACCGAGCTGGCCACCGGGGCGCCCGTCGACGTCCTGGTCGTCGGGCTGGGTGTCACCGGCGCCGGGGTGGCGCTCGACGCGGCGAGCCGTGGACTGTCCGTGGTCGCCGTCGACGCCGACGACCTGGCCCACGGCACCTCCCGCTGGAGCTCCAAACTGATCCACGGCGGCCTGCGCTATCTCGCCCACGGGCAGGTCGGCATCGCCTACGAGAGCGCCGTCGAACGCCACCTGCTGCTGACCCGCACCGCGCCGCACCTGACGCGCCCGTTGCCGATGCTGCTGCCGGCGACCGCGTACACCAGTCGTTGGCAGGCGGGCGCGGCGGCGGCCGGCCTGCACGCCGGAGACCTGCTGCGGACCTGGGCGGGAACCTCCCGACGGACCCTGCCCGGTACGCGCAGGCTCGGCTCGGCCGAAGCGGGCGCGATGGCGCCCGCCCTGCGGCCGGCCGGCCTCCGCGGAGCACACCTGTCCTGGGACGGCCAGCTGTGCGACGACGCCCGGCTCGTCGTCGGCCTCGCGCGCGCCGCCGCGGCGCACTCCGCCCGCGTCCTGACCCGCTGCCGGGCGATCAGCCTGCACCGGGAAGGCGCCACCATCGAGGACACCCGCACCGGGGCGCAGATGCACGTCGCCGCTCGCGCCGTCGTCAACGCCACCGGCGTGTGGGCCAGCAGCCTGACCCCCCACGTCCGCCTACGCCCGTCCCGGGGAACCCACATCGTCCTGTCCGCCGCCCGTCTGGGCGGGCTCTGGGCCGGCCTGACCATCCCGGTCCCCGGCGAGTTCACCCGCTACGTCTTCGCCCTGCCCCAGACCGACGGCCTGGTGTACGCCGGACTGACCGACGAGCCGGTCGACGGACCGGTCCCCGACGTGCCACAGCCCACCGACGCCGACATCGCGTTCCTGCTCGACGTCCTCAACAGCGTCCTCGATCAGCCGCTGCGACCCACCGACGTCCTCGGTGCCTACGCCGGGCTGCGGCCACTGCTCGCCGACTCCGACACCCGGACCGCCGACCTCTCCCGCCGACACGCCGTCATCGACGACCCCGACGGGATCATCAGCGTGATCGGCGGCAAGCTCACCACCTACCGCCGGATGGCTCAGGACGCCGTCGACACCGCCATCCGTCGACGCCACCTCGCCGCCGGCCCCTGCCGCACCCGCCGCCTCCCACTGCCCGGCGCGGCGAGCAGAGCACAACTGGCCCGGGTCCCCGCGCCACGCCGGCTCGTCCACCGCTACGGCACCGAAGCCGTCGACGTCCTGGCCGACGCGCCCGCCGAACTCCGGAAGCCGATCGGCCCCGACATCCCGGTCACCGGCGCGGAACTCCTCTGGGCCGCCCGGCACGAACTCGCCCTCACCGTCGACGACCTGCTCGACCGGCGCACGCGCATCGGTCTCGTGCCGGCGCACCGCGAGGCCGCACTGCCGACGGCGCGAGCCGCCCTCGCCCTGGCCGCCGAGCGGTGACCGGAAATTCCGTCCGAAGTCGGACCATTTCCCCCCGCCCTGCTAGCGTCGTACCTGGCCAGGAAGGCTGCGCGGACCCGGTTCACAGGGATCGACGCCGCCCGGACCAGCAGGGGTGCCGCCTGGCAGGACCGGCGACGACGGTCCTCACGAGCCGCGAAGGGTCCGGGCGATGTTCGAGGGATTCGAGGAGTTCGACATCCCCACGTCCGGGGCGACGATCCACGGCCGCCGTGGCGGAAGCGGGCCCCCGGTCCTGCTCCTGCACGGCATCCCCGAGACGCACCTGATGTGGCACCGCGTGGCGCCGCAGCTCGCCGAGCACCACACCGTGGTCGTCACCGACCTGCGCGGCTGGGGCGACAGCGGCAAACCGCCGAGCAGCGCCGACCATGAGCCGTACAGCATGCGAGCGATCGCCCGCGACCAGATCGAGGTCATGCGAAGCCTGGGCCATGAGCGGTTCGGGCTCGTCGGGCATGATCGCGGCGCACGGTGCGCCTACCGTCTCGCGCTGGACGAACCAGACGTCGTCAGCCGGCTCGCGGTCCTGGACGTCGTCCCGGTCGGCGACGTGTACGACCGCGCCGACATGGCGTTCAGCCTCTCGTACTGGGTCTGGTCCTTCCTGGCGGCGCCGGCGCCGGTGCCCGAGCGGTTCATCGACGCGGCGCCCGCCGTCCTCGTGGATTTCATGCTCGACACGTGGCCTGAGGTGAAGGACGCCTTCCCGGCCGAGGTGCGGGCCGCCTACGTCCGGCAGTTCAGCGATCCCGCCACCGTCCACGCGATCTGCGAGGAGTTCCGCGCCGCCGCGACGCTGGACTACCAGCAGGACGAGGCGGACCGGGGCAACCGGAAGATCGCGTGCCCGGTGCTGTTCCTCTGGAGCCAGCGGGGTCAGGTCGCGCGGCTCTATGACGACCCGCTCAGCATCTGGAGGCAATGGTCCGACGACGTTCGCGGCGGGCCGGTCCCGGTCGGGCACTTCATCCCGGAAGAGGCTCCCGAGGAGACCGCACGGCAACTGCTGGACTTCCTGCGGTAGAACGACGGTAAGTGGCGGGCTGCCGTGCCACGCCGACACCGAGGAGTCACCAGCATGTCCGGACCGATCGTCCCGCTCACGCTCGGCACGTGGCCCACGCCGGTCGAGCCGATGCCCCGCCTGGCCACGGCTCTCGGCCTCGGTCGCGACGACCTGCTCATCAAGAGGGACGATCTCACCGGCCTCGGCGGCGGCGGCAACAAGATCCGCAAGTTGGAATGGACGGTCGCCGAAGCGCTCGCCGGTGACGCCGACACGCTGGTCACCACGGGAGCGCCGCAGAGCAATCACGCGCGGCTCACCGCCGCGACCGCCGCGCGCCTCGGTCTGCGTGCCGTGCTGGTGTTCCCGGGTGCGCCGGCGACGGCTCGAACCGGCAACCTCGTTCTGGACGCGTTCCTCGGCGCCGAGATCGTCTTCACCGGGGTGCAGGGCCGGCAGGCGCTCGCGGACGCCGCCACGCGGGTGTGCGATCGGCTGCGTTCCGAAGGCGCCCGCCCAGCCCTCATCCCGTTCGGCGGGTCCACCGCGTTGGCGGCCCGCGGCTACGCCCGGTGCGGCGAGGAGTTGCTGGCCCAGGTGCCCCACCTGCGTACCGCCGTGGTCGCCCTCGGCTCGGGCGCCACGATGGCCGGGCTCGTCGCGAGCCTGGGCCCGGACCGCACGCTGGGCGTCGACGTCGGGGCGGTGGACGACCCGCGGCAGCGCGTCGCGGGGTTCGTCACCCCACTCTCGCCGGAGGTACGCGCCGAAGACCTGCGCGTCGACCGGGACCAGGTCGGGAACGGCTACGCGAGTCTCACGGCGACGGCCCAGGAGGCGCTGACGCTCGTCGCCCGGCTGGAGGGGATCATCCTCGACCCCACGTACACCGGGCGGGCGATGGCCGGACTCATCGCGGCGATCCGGCGCGGCGAGATCGCACCGGGCCACACGACAGTCTTCATCCACACGGGCGGGCTGCCCGGGGTGTTCGGGCACCCCGACATCCCTGCGTACGCCGAGAGCCTCCCGCCTGGACGGTAGGGAACACCGGCGGGCGTCGGAGGCGGCGAGCTGACCGGGCCCGTGGTTGGATGTGCGCCGTGCGGCTGTCTCCCGGATCCGTGTGCTGGCCGGTTGTCGCCGGCGCGTCGGTGGTGCACGTGGCTGGCGCGCTGTCGGACGCGCCGGTCCTCGCGGGACAGGCGATCGGGGTGGCGCTGACCAGCCTCGCGGCGATCGTGCTGCTCGGTGCCGGGCGGGGCCGCCTCGCCGTGGCTGCTGGTGTCGTCGTGCTCGCCGTCGACGTCGTGTCGTCGGCGAAGGGCTCGGACGGACCGAGGTACCTGTCGCCGTTCTACGCGCCGCTGAGCGCTCCCCGTCCGTCCGTCGGCGAGGATCTCGCGTGGCTGGGTACGGCGTTGTCGGCGCAGGTCACGCAGCATTGGCCGGCGTTGCTGGGCCTGTCGCTGATCTGCGGCGGTTCGGTGGTGACGTTGACCGACCGGGCACGGACGGACACCCGGTGGCTCCGTCGGGTCGCGTGGGCCGCCGTCGCGGGGCTGGCCGTCGCCCTGCTCACCTCCGTCGGCGGGGGTGATCTGCCCCGGCTGCTGGTCGCGCTCGCCGCCCAGTTGCCGACCATCGCGGCGGTTTCCGCCGGGCTGACGGTGCTCGTGGTGGCCGCCGGCCGACAGCGGCGGTTCGGCGTTCCGGCCATGCTGGGGGCCTTGGTGCTGATCGCGGCGGTCATCGACGCTGACCTGGCGGCTGTGGCGCCGCTCCGCCCAGCTGTCCTGGAGGAGATGCACTCGTTCAGCCAGCAGTCCGCGTTCCTCGAGCCGGGCATCCGCTCGCACGTGGAGGTTGCCGTGGCGCTCGGCCACACCTCCTCGCCCGGCCTGGCGACGGCACCGCTGCTGGGGCTCATGCCGGTCTTTGCGATCGCACTGCTCGTGTTCGCGGCGCCGACCTGGGGCCACCGGTCCAGCCGCCGCGATGGCGGCCACGACGGGGCGCGAGGCGTGGATCCCGGCGACGGGGGCGACCCTCGCGGTCAGCACGACGGTCGCGGCCCGGAGGGGACCTGACGGCAGGTGGGGCGCGAGCACGATCGTGCACCGTCGGTTTCCGGACCCGCAGGCTCGCCTACCTCGTATCGTGACGATGTCCCCTGGTCGCGTGGACGGTGAGGTGCATGGACGACGGAGAACGCGAGCAGGCGTTGCTCACCGCCCTGACCACCGAGCACTTCGTGCTTCAGACCTCCCGCAGCGCCACCGTCACCGAGTCGGTGGGCAGGGCGACGGTCTTCCTCTCCATGCTCTCCGCCGCTCTGATCGGGCTGGGTTTCGTCAGCAGCAACGCCGCCTTCGTCGGGCCGTACCTCGGGGCGGTGCTGCCCACTCTGATGATCACCGGGTTGCTCACCTTCCTGCGGCTGGTGCAGAACATGGTGGAGAACGAGCTGGACCTCGCGCGGATCCAACGCATCAGGGCGTACTACCAGCATCGGCTGGCCGGCGACCACGACTTCTTCGCCGACGCGGTGCAGGGCGAGGACATGATGCGGGCGAGCTGGGCGGCGGTCGGCAACACCCCCGGGCGGGCGCAGCTGCTGCTGACCACGGCGGCGATGGTGGGTGCGGTGAACGCGCTGCTGGCCGGGCTCTCGGTCACGCTGCTGGCCGGACTGGCGGGGCTGTCGTCCGGGTTCGCGATCGGCGTCGGCGCCGTGTTGGCCCTGCTGGTCTTCGCCGCCCAGGTCGCCTACATCAACCGCGCGTCGATCTCCGAGCCCGGGTAGGGCCCTGGGCGACAGTGGGCCACCCGACAGAAATGGCGGGTGCTCGTGTGCCACCGGCACGAGCCGCCATGATGGGGCGGTGAAGATCCTGTCCATCCAGTCCTCGGTCGCCTACGGCTACGTCGGCAACTCAGCGGCCGCCTTTCCCCTCCAGCGGCTCGGCCACGAGGTCTGGCCGGTGCTGACGGTCCACTTCTCCAACCACACCGGGTACGGCGCGTGGCGCGGGCCGCTGCTGGAGCCGGCCCAGGTGGCCGAGGTGATCGAGGGCATCGCGGACCGCGGGGTCCTCGGCACCGCCGACGCGGTGCTGTCCGGCTACCAGGGCGACCCGGCGGTCGGCGCGGTGATCCTCGACGCGGTGGACCGGGTCAAAGCCGCCAACCCGAAGGCCGTCTACTGCTGTGACCCGGTGATGGGCGACATCGGCCGCGGGATGTTCGTCCGGCCGGGCATTCCGGAGTACATGCGGGATGTCGTCGTCCCGCGCGCCGACATCATCACCCCGAACCATTTCGAGCTGGACTTCCTCGCCGGCCGTACGACGAACTCCCTCACGGAGGTGCTGGAGGCGGTCGACGTGGTACGCGAGACCGGGCCGCGGCACGTCCTGGTCACCAGCGTGCTGCACGGCGACGTGCCGGCAGGGTCACTGGAGGTGGTGGCCGTCTCGGACGAGGGCGCCTGGGCGGTCACCACACCGCTGCTGCCGATCAACCCGAACGGCGGCGGCGACGTCACCGCGGCGCTGTACCTCGCGCACCTGTGCACGACAGGTTCGCCGGCGATCGCGCTGGAACGCACCATCGCCTCCGTCTTCGCCGTCCTGGAGGCAACCCTCACGGCCGGCACCCGGGAGATCCAGCTGATCGCGGCCCAGGACGCGATCGCCGAGCCGCCAACCAGGTTCACCGCCCGGCGGCTGCGCTGACCCACGGTACGCCGTGCCGCGAGCCGACCCGGGCAACCACCCGCTGTCACTCTCGGGCAACCCGTAGTGTCGTCATGCGGTGGTCATGAGCGGGCGCGGGGTGATCGATGACTGCGGAGGGCGACACGGGGTTGCCGGCGCGTGGCCGGGGGGATCCGGCGCATCCCGCGTACCTGGAGTTGTTCTTCGATCTGGTCTACGTGTTCGCCCTGATCTCGCTGGCGGAGGAACTGGCCACCGAGCTCACCTGGACAGGCATCGCCCAGACCCTGGTGCTGCTGCTCGCGTTCACGCTCATCTGGGCGCTCACCGTATGGGTGCGCGACACGCTCGACCAGGCGAGGTCGGCGGTGCAGGTGCTGTTCATCGGGACGGTGGCGGCGAGCCTGCTGCTGGCGGCCACGGTTCCGGACGCGTACGGCAACCGTGGCCTGCTGTTCGCGATCACGTACGTGACGATCCGCCTCGGCTCCAACGTCTACACCCTGCTGTTCGTCCGGGAGCCGTTCCACCGTTCGAGGAGCGTTCGCGTCCTGCTGTGGGAGGCCATCGCCACGATCGCGTGGATCGGTGGAGCAGTTCTCGATGAGACGGACCGCCTGATCCTCTGGGCGGTGGCGATCGGGATCGAGTACGCCTCGGCCGCACTCGGCTGGCCCGTGCCACGACTCGGGCGTTCGCATTCGGAGGAGTGGCGGCTGACCGCTGAGCGACTCTCCGAGCGGTACCGGCAGTTCGTCATCGTCGCGCTCGGCGCGTCGCTGTTCGTGACCGCGGAGACCTTCAGTCGGAGCGACTTCGGGGCCCCGCGGGTCTGGGCGCTCGTGGTCGTCTTCCTGATCGTGGTGCTGATGTGGCGGATCTACATCTACCGCGCCGGAGAACTGCTGACCGAGGCGATCGCCAAGTCGGCGAGACCCTCCCTGCTCGGCCAGTCCGCCGCGGTCACCCATCTGATCATGGTGGCTGGTATCGGGGGCGCCGCCGTCACCAGCAAGCTCGTCATCGATCGGCCGTTCGGCGAGACCCCGCCGTCCTGGATCGCGGTCATCCTCGGCGGTCCGGCTCTCTTCCTGCTCGGCCGTGGGGTGCTCGACTACACCGTGTTCGCTCGGGTGTCCAGGTCGCGGCTGGTTGGTCTGGTCCTGCTGGGCGGGGTGGCACCGGTCACGTACCTGCTGCCGCCGCTCGTGGTCGCCCTTCTCGCCATGATCGTTCTGGCGGCGGTCGCGGTGGCGAACCTGCTGAGCACCCGTTCGCACCCCCGGACGGCGGCGCCTCCGGCACTGCGCTGACCCGATCATGCGGGTGCCGCCGGTCGCCGGCCCGCCGGCTCAGCGGGCGGGCACGGCGGCACTGGTCAGCCGCGAGCGCGGGGCCGTCACCTCGCCGATCAGCGTGAGCAGCAGGACCAGGTTCGCCACGACCAGGACCCCGACTGGTGGCAGCAGCGGCATCGCGGGCCCGAGGGCGCCCAGCACGACGATCCCCACCACCCGTGGCCAGAGGATCCGACCGGTGACCACGAAGTCGAACAGACAGCCGCCGAGCAGGAACAGGGCGGGCCCACCCAGGATGGCGACGATCCAGCCCGACGGTGTCTCCCCGAACGGACGGCCGATGACGAGCGTGTCGCTGGCCGAGATGACCACCACCCCCGCCACCATGACCAGGTGGGTGTACGAGGTGGAGGTGCCGGAGCGGACCCGCTCCACCGTCGAGACGGTGGTCGGCGCCAGTAGCTGTCGCATCCGGTGGAAGTACATGTGGAACAGCACGAGCGCGTTGGCGAGCGCGACCGTGCACGCCACCACCCGGCCGGCCTCGAAGTCGCTCGCGGCCAACCCCACGCCCGCCGTCAGGATGAGCTCACCGAGGGAGATGATGAAGATCTGCCGGTGCCGTTCGGACAGGTGGGCGCCGGTGAAGATCTGACTGGCGAGTTCGGTCCGACCGAGCCTCGGTGTCGGCCAGCCGATCCGGGCCGACCCGAGGTCGACCGCCACCGCGATGGACCAGAGCACCAGCCTTGCCGTGCCGTCCACGAGGGCCCCGGCCACCCATGGTCCGGCGGTGACGCAGAGCCAGAAGAAGACGCGGATGCTCCTCGCCTGGATCGGCCGGTTCACCCGGGTGCTGGGAATGAGAACCGAGTCCCGGACCAGGTGGATGGCGAAGTACGCCACGACGAAGAGCCACCCGTGTGCGCCGAACGCCCTCGGGATCGCGATGGCCATCAACAGGGTGCCGAACATGACCACGAGAACGGTGGCCTGGATCAGCGGCAGGCGCGGGTTGAACAGGTCGGTGAGCCACGCGGTCAGCACCCAGACCCACCATGCGGCGAGCAGCAGGACCGCGGTCTGCACCGCGTTCCGAACGCTCAGGTCGTGCACCAGCCCCGCGGAGAGCCGGGAGAACATGAAGATGTAGACCAGGTCGAAGAAGAGTTCCAGGAACGTCGGAAACTCGGGCTCGCCGCGTCGGCGAAGAATCCGGGGTAGCGGACTCGACGTCACGGCGGCTGCCTCCTAGGGGACGCCCGACCGGGAGTGGAGGCGCTGGCGACTGGCAAGGTTCCTGTCACCTCCGAACCTACAAAACGGGACATGCCCGGACACCCGAAAGGGCTCACCTCCGGGCGTCCCGCCGGGGCCGCCGTTTCCGGGTCGGGCTCGGGCGGGCGCTCGCCGGTGACGCGCGAGCGGCCGCCCGTGCCCTTCCTCTACGGACGCCGTCCGCCTCAGCAGCGGCCGAGATCCTCCCACTGCTGTGTCCAGCCCGGCTCCGACCCCTGTGTCCAGTACCGCGCCCGCCACAGGTGCTTGCCGTCACCCGACGGCGGACCGCTCGGGTCGCCGTACCTGCTCCTCTCGTGCTTCACCGTCTGGCCCCCGGTGTACGCCGTGCCGAAGGACCACTCCGGCGCGGTGGAACAGTTGCCGGCCGGCGGCGGTGTGGTGGGAGGCGTCGTGGTGGGAGGCGTCGTGGTGGGCGGCGTCGTCGTCGGCGGGTTCGTCGGCGGGTTGGAGCAGCCACCCGTCGAGTCGACCGTGTCGGCGAACGTGCTGCCCGCCGAGCGGTACGCCGCCGTCTTCGCCGTCACCTGCGACGGGGTGAGTGCCTGGTTCTTCGCGAACAGCACCCAGTCGACCTGCTGGATGTAGGTGCTCAGCCCGCCCGAGTGGGCCGCCGTGTCGATGAACCAGAGGTTCCAGTTGATCGTCATCGTCTGCCGGGGGTAGAACTTGCCCGAGTGGTCGCCCACCTGCACGCCGTCGATGTAGTAGATGACGTGGCCGTTCGCCACCGTCGCCACGAGGTCGTGCCAGCCGTTGAGGCTGCGGCGCTGCTCGGAGTGCACGTTGTCCGCGTACCAGGGCTCGTTGCGGTACGTGTACCAGGTGGTCTGGTAGTTGATCGGACCGGTCTCGCCCCATCCGCCGTTGGGCAGGTACTCGGAGATGTCCAACTCGCTGTACGTCGGGTCGAGGTCGCCGTTCAACGGGCTGATCGTGAAGAACGTCTGGTTGATGTGGTCGCCGTCGTTCCCGCTGACCGGCGTGTCGGTGAAACGCACCCGACTGGCGTAGGTGCCCTCCAGGTAGCGCTTCTGGGTGCTGTACAGCTCCGCCTGGTTGGTGCCGGCGCCGGTGCCGTCGGTCGAGGCGGTGAGCTGCATGACCTTCTGGCCGTCGGCCGTGGGGAAGGAGATGCTGTTCGGGGACCAGGTCGCCCCGGGCACGCCCGGGCCGCCGGAGTAGCTGCGCGGTGTCCAGCCGTGCGCGGTCAGGGAACTGTCGCTCGACGAGGTGTAGGAGAAGTCGTCGAACAGGTAGCCGCACTCGGCGGCGGACGCACTGGGTGCGCTGGTGAAGACTGCCAGTGTGCCGAGCAGGGCGGCAGCTCCCACGAACCCTAAAGATCTACGTCTGTCGATGGGCATGAGCCGGGACCTCCGTTGGGTGGGGATGAGAAGGGACCTACTTGACCGCGCCGGCGGTCATACCGGCGCGGATGTGCCGTTGGAACGCGACGTAGGCGACGAGCACCGGCAGCATGGCGATGGTCAAGCCGGCGAACAGACCGCTCCAGTCGCTGCGATACCCCTGGCTGACCGACAGGGCGGCCAGACCCTGTGCCAGGACGTACCGGTCCGGGTCGGGATTGAGAACCAGTGGCAGCAGGTACTGGTTCCAGAGCCCGAGGAAATTGAAGATGCCGACGGCGACCAGACCCGGCCGGGCCATCGGCAGCATCACGCGGAAGAAGACCCCGCTG
Organism: Micromonospora sp. CV4; assembly: GCF_003667455.1. Classification (NCBI taxonomy): domain Bacteria; kingdom Bacillati; phylum Actinomycetota; class Actinomycetes; order Micromonosporales; family Micromonosporaceae; genus Micromonospora; species Micromonospora sp. CV4. Next base: position 76,951 of record NZ_RCVI01000410.1, read on the forward strand.
TGCGAACAGCCGTCCATGAACGCCGCCTCCGCCACCTCACCGGGCAGCGTGCGGAAGAACGCGTGCAGGAAGAAGACCGTGAAGGGCACGGCGTACGCCGCGTACACCAGGATCAGACCGGGGTACGTGCCCAGCAGTCCCAACTGTTGGACGACGAAGAAGAGCGGCACCAGCGCCAGGAACACCGGGAAGAACATCGCCGCCACGAAGACGTAGTAGATGAGCCGGTTGCCGCGGAACTCGTAGCGCGCCAGGGCGTAGGCGACCAGCGAGCCCAGCAGCATGGTCAGCAACAGCGCGCCACCCACGACGATGACGCTGTTGAGGAAGTACCGGCCGATGCTGGCCTGCGTCCACGCCCGCGACCAGTTGTCGAGTTGCGGCGAGGCCGGCAGGGACCACGGCTCGTTGAGGATCTCGTTGTCGGTCTTGAAGGAGCTGACCACCGCCCAGAGCAGCGGCAACGCGGTGACGACGGCCCAGGACAGCATGGCGAGGTGCACCGGAAAGGCGGCGGGGGAGCGCCGGGCACGACGCCCCGGGGCAGGCCGGGCGGCGACGACCGTGCGCTCACGGGTCAGGGTCATGCCAGCTCCAGTCTTTCCCTGCGGCCCGACCGCAGCGCCAGCACGGCCAGGGTCAACGTGGCGAAGAACAGGGCAACCCCCATGGCCGAGGCGTAGCCGAACTTGCCGTACTGGAAGGCGTTGCGGTAGAGCGAGAGGCCGATCACCTCGGTGGCGCCGTCCGGGCCGCCCGGGCCGACGGTCATCACCTGTACGACGGCGAAGGCATCCAGGGCCGCTATGCCGAGATACACGAACGCGACCTGCACGCTCTCCCGGACCAGCGGCAACGTCACCGTGCGGAAGGTCGCCCAGCCACCGGCCCCGTCGAGCAACGCGGCCTCGAACAGCTCCCGGGGAATGCTGTCGATGGCGGCGCTGAACAGCACCACGTAGAAGCCGACCGACGACCAGACCAGCACCGCCATCACCGCCACCAACGCCAGGGACGGCGACGCGAGCCAACTCCGGGTCAGGCCGTCCAGACCGACCGACCGCAGCGCCCCGTTCAGCAGGCCGTTGTTCGGGTTGTAGACGAACCCCCACAGCACCGCGATGACCACGAGGGACAACAACTGCGGAAAGAAATACACGATCTGGTACGCGCCCGAGCCCGCGATCGCCCGTCGCCCACCGCGGCCGCCCAGGTGCATCATGCTCGCCAGGAACAGCCCGATGCCGATGGTCACCAGTGGCACCACCACCAGCATCACCGCGTTGTTGCGGACCGCGTCCAGGAACAGGGAGTCGCCGCCGAGGCGGGCGTAGTTGCCCGCCCCGACGAAACGCGCCTCGCCGGCGACGCCGGTCCAGTCGGTCAGCGACAGGTAGAAGGCCTGCGCGTACGGCGACAGCACGAAGACCGCGTGCAGCACCAGCGCGGGCACCAGCGCGCCGGCCAGGAACCGCCACCGACCGTGCTTCATCAGCGGGTGTACTTCTTCACCGAGGAGTCCTTGGCCAGCGCGTCGGCCGCCTTCTGGATCCGGTCCGACCACTGGGCGGCGGTGCTACGCCTGTTCACCAGTTCACCGGTGGCGTCGTCGACCGCCTTGGCCAGCGGCGCGTACCAGGTGCGGAACCGGTAGGTGAAGGTCTCGTTCCCCGCCGCCTGGACCGCGTCGCGGACCGAGCCCAGGCCACTGCTCAGCGTCAGACCGTCGGTGGCGCCGGCCACCGCGGGCAGGGTCCCGGCGGTCTCGGCGAACGCCTTCGCCGACTGCTTCGAGAACAGGATCCGCAGGTACTCCATGCCGCCGGCGGGATTCTTCGCCTTCGCCGGCACCAGGAACGATTCGCTGCTGGCCGCCTGCACGGCCGTCTGCTTCAGCGCGTCCGCCGTCGTCCGCGACGGCACCGGACCCATCACCATGTCGAACGTCGCCGGCGTGACGCCCTTCTGCTCGCTCTCCAACCACGAGCCGCACGGGATGAACGCGGCCTTGCCCTGCGACCACGCCGCCTGCGCCTCGGTGTGGGACAGCGCCTCGGAGCCGGACATGATGTAGCCCTTGCCGGCCAGCTCCGCGAACGCCTCGGCCGCGCCGATCAGACCGGGGGCCTTCCACGCGTTCGGTTCGAGGTTGTCCACGGCCTTGACCAGCGACAATCCGCCGGTCTTGGCGGCCATGCCGAGCAGCGGATCGTTGATGTACTCCGGATACTTCCCCTGGTACGTCCAGGGCGCGATACCCGCCGCCTTGATGGTCGCGCAGAGCGTGAGCATCTCCTCCCAGGTCTTGGGGAAGGCCCAGCCCTTCGACGCGAAGAGCGGCTTGGAATACCAGAGACCCCAGACGGTGTAGGTGAAGTTCAGGGTCAGCGGCACGGCGTCGAACGTGCCGTCGTCGACGACGCCGGGCAGCAGCGTGTCGCGGACGGTCTTGTTCGGATCGTCGTAGGCGGGAGCGTCGAGCAGTTGGCTCAGGTCGCTGACCTGACCGGCGGAGACCAGGGTGGCGATGTCGAGGCGGCTGGCGCCGGTGTTGTCCACGACGTCCGGCGGGGTGTTCGCGACGAACCGGGGCTGCAACGCCTCCCCGATCTTCTGGATGCCCTGGTGGTCGATCTTCGCGCCCGCGTACTTCTGGGCGTAGAGCGTCTCGGCGCGCTTGGCGTACTCGTCGCCGTACCCGCCCTTGAAGATCACGACCTCGAGCGGCGCGTCCGCCTTGACTCCCAGCGGGTTGTCGGCGCTCTTGGCGCCGGTGTTGCCGGCGGCCGGGTCATCGTCGTCGCTGCCACTGGTCACGCAGGCGCTCAGCAGGGGTACGGCCACACCGGCGGTCACCGCCGTGCGCAGCACAGTTCGTCTCGTGGGGTACGGTCCGGACAGGGGTGAAGGGTTCATCAGCTGGGCCTTTTCCCTAAGCGGTACGCCGGATGCGCCCGGCGTACCGCGCTTCGATGTGTCTGTTGTGCTCCCGCCCGCCCGGCACGTTGTCGGACAGGTAGACCGGCGGGGTGACATTGAGTGCCAGCAGCCGTGCCACCACCTCGGTGACGATCTGCTGAGCCAGCAGTGCCGCGGTGATCGACGAGACAGCCCCGACGGCGCCGTTGCCGTAGTCGAGGGACGCGTCGCCGTACGGTGCGCCGTTGTCGAGCACGACGTCGGCGAGGTCGGCGAGCTTGAGCCCGCTGTCGTGCCGGGATTCGACCCGGGTCGAGTGCTCGATCGAGGTGATCGCGATCAGCGCGTGCCCGCGCTGCTTGACGAGGTGCGCCATTTCCACCACCGCGCCGTTGACGCCGGAGTTGGAGGCGATGACGAATGCGTCGTCGGGCTTGATCGGGGCGAGGTCGTAGAGGCGGTGCGCGATGCCGGGCGTGCGCTCGAGTTGGGGGTCGCTGAGCACGCTCGTCGGCTCGCCGCCGTACAGGACGATGTCGCGTAGGGCGATCCTGTTGGTCGGCACCAGGCCACCGGCCCGGCCGGCGATCTCCATGGCGAGGGCCTCGGAGTGTCCGCAGCCGAACGCCTGGATCACCCCGCCGGCCTGAAGCGTCGCGGTCAGCAGGTCGGCGGCCTGCGCCACCCGGTCGCCCTGGGTGGTGCTGACGCGTTCGATGGCCTTGGTGATGACCTCGACGTAGTCGGCGCTTGTGATCGTCACAGCGGCTTTTCCCTCCGTGCTCGCTTGCGGTTGGCGGTGGTCTCCGGCACCCGGTGCGCGTCGACGGCCCGTACGGTCAGTTCGAGCGCCTCGGCGGTGCGTTCGTAGGTGCGTTGCGCGACGGCGACGTAGATGAGGTCGAGGATCAGCAGCTGCGAGTGCAGGGCGGACAGGGCCGCTAGCCGGAACGTGGTCTCGTGCACCGAGGTGGTGAAGACGACGTCGGCGACCTCGGCCAGCGGCGAACGCGCGAACGACGTGACCGCCACGGTCAGGGCGCCGTGGTCGGCGGCCTCGGCGAGCACCTCGATCGCCTCGCGGGTCCGGCCCGAGTGGGAGAGGCTGATCGCGACGTCGCCCGACCCGAGCAGGGCGGCGTTGGTCAGGGCGGTGTGCGTGTCGGCGCGGTACCGCACCGGAACGCGGATGCGTTCCAGCCGGAACGCCATCTCACTGCCCGCGGTGCCGCTGCTGCCCAGCCCGAAGATCTCGACTCGGCCGGCGGCGGCGATCGCGGCCGCCACGCGCTCGATCGCGGCGGTGTCCAGGCCGGACGCGGTCGCCTGGATGGCCCGGGTGTCCGCGGCGGTGATCACGTCGAGGACGCTGCCGAGGGGATCGTCGGGTGCGATGTCCCCGGAGATGTCGGTCTCCCAGCGTGCCTGCTCGGCCCGGCCGGTCTCGGTCGCGACGGCCACGCGGAGGTTCGCGTAACCCTTGAAGCCCAGGGCGCGGCTGAACCGGGTGACCGTCGCGGTGGACGTCCCGGACCGCTCGGCCAGATCGACGATGCTGGCGTGGGCCGCCGTCTCCGGATCACTCAGAATCGCCTCGGCGATCTTCGCCAGAGCCTCCGGCATGGCCGGCCCCTCCATGCGGAGCCGCACCAGCAGCCCGCCACTCTCACCCGTCACCAGTGATCGTCCTTTTCATCGACTCGCTTTGGTAATGAAAATTACGACCGCTCGTGCGTCTAGTCAACAAGAACTTTCTATGCTTCGATCTGCCGCATGGTGCTGGTACTGGGTGTCGACGCGGGTGGCACGGCGTCCCGCGCGGTCGTGGTGACCCGGGACGGCACCGTGACAGGACGCGGCTCGGCGGGCCCGGGCAATCCGACGGCGACGGGCCCGGCGGCAGCTCGCTCCATCGGCGCGGCGGTGCGGGAGGCCCTGGGCGGCCACGACCCCGCATCCGTGCGCGCCGGCGTCGTGGGCATCGCCGGCGCCGGCATCATGGTGGATCCGCTGATCGCGGCGGCCTTCGACCGCGCGTGGACGGAGTGCGGCCTGACCTGTCCGGTCGCCATCGTCGGAGACGCGGTGACGGCCTTCGCGGCCGGCACCCCGGCGCACTCGGGCGCGGTGCTGATCGCCGGCACCGGCGCGGTCGCCGCCCGCATCGACAACTGGCGCGTCGGCCGCACCGCCGACGGTCTCGGCTGGCTGCTGGGCGACGAGGGCTCCGGCCTGTGGCTGGGACTCCAGGCCGTCCGCGCGGTGGCCCGGGCCTGGTCCACGCCGACCGTGGACACCGGGCTGGCGGCCACGATCGCGGCGCATACCGAGGCGACCACCTGCGACGAACTCGTGCACTGGGCTGGCCGTCAGCAGCCGGGGGCATTCGCCGCGCTGGCACCCCTGGTGTGCGCGTGCGCCGTGGCCGGTGACCCCCTCGCCGAGCGGCTGACCGCCGACGCCGCCGCCCGGCTCGTCGCCACCCTCGGTGAGCTCGGCCCGCCGGACGGCCCGGTCGTGCTCGCCGGCAGCCTGCTCACCAGGACCACCCCGGTGCGAGCGGCCGTCCTGGCCACCCTCGCCGGCCCGGTCGCGACCGCCCGGGATCCGGCCGTCGGGGCCGCCTGGCTCGCACTGCGCCAGGTCACCGACCCGGCGGAGGCGGCGCGCCTGCACCCCCGCATGCTGCTGGACGTGGTCCCCGCGGCTGGGCCGCTCCCCGGGGCGGCGGGCGGCGGCGCGCGCCAGGTGATCCCCTGAAGCGGTGCCCAACCGCACCCGGCCGAGCGCCGTGACGTGGCCGAAGGGGTCGTGCGGCGGGTTGGTGAGAGAGGCCGGCGCGTAGCGTTGGCACGTCTGTGCCACCACCGCGATCCTCGGGAGACGTCAAATGACCGCCGCCACCTTCCGCGCCCTGCACCACGGCCGTGCCAGCGGCGACCCGCTCGTGCTGCCGGGGCCGTGGGACGCGGCCAGCGCCCGGATCTTCGCCGACGCCGGTTTCCCCGCGCTCGCCACACCGAGCGCCGGGATCGCCGCGTCGCTCGGCTACGAGGACGGCGCCACCCCGCCCGATGAGATGTTCGCCGCGGTGGCGAGGATCGTCCGCGCCGTTTCCGTGCCCGTGTCCGCCGACATCGAGGGCGGTTACGGCCTCGCCCCCAGGGAGCTGGTCGGGCGGCTCCTGGAGACGGGCGCCGTCGGCTGCAACCTGGAGGACTCCGAGGGCCACGCCACGCTCAAGGACCCTCAGCGGCACGCGGACTGGCTGGCCGAGGTGCGTGCGGAGGCGGGCGACGCGCTCTTCATCAACGCGCGCGTCGACACCTTCCTGGTGGGAACGGGTGATCCGGCTGACGCGGTGGCCCGCGCCCGCCTGTACGTGGCCGCCGGCGCCGACTGCGTGTACCCGCTCCTGGCGCCGCCCGAGGTGCTGCCGCTGCTGCGGGAGGGCATTGCGGGCCCCATCAACATGGCTGCCGAGCCGGACAAGGAGTCCGTGGCCGAGCTGGGACGGCTGGGCGCCACCCGTCTCACCTTCGGCCCGGGCATGCAGCGGTACGCGGCACGGGCGATCGGCGAGCTGGCGGCGGCGCTGCGCGTCTGACGTCCGGCGGGCGGGTCGGATCCTCGCTGGCCGACAGCGCCGACAGCGCCGACCGGCGCCGACCGGCGCCGACGCCGACAGCGCGACTCGCCGACGAGCCGACGTCGGGCATGGGTCACCAACGAGCGGTATACCTCAGGGTCATATTTATGACTTCCAGGTATACCGCTCGCAACACCGCCTGCCTGGAAGGGCGACCCCGCCCCCGACCGGACCCCACCCATCTCACCCCTGGCGGGCGTAGAAACCGAAGATATATACGCGGTGTATACCTCCGGTGTATGGTGCTGCCATGAGCGTTCCTCTCACCCTCCTCGGCCTGCTCGACCGCGAGCCCAGCCACGGGTACGACCTCAAGCGCGAGTACGACACCTACTTCGGTCGCGGTAAGCCACTGCCGTTCGGCCAGGTCTACTCGACCCTCAGCCGCCTGGCTCGCGACGGCAAGGTGGTGATCAGCGAGGTGGGCCCCGGCGAAGGGCCCGACCGCAAGCGCTACATCATCACGGACCTGGGCGCCACCGAGGTCGAGCAGTGGCTGACCCAGCCGGTCGAGCCGGAACCGCATCTACAGACCGTCCTCTTCGCCAAGGTCGTCCTCGCGCTGATGCTGGACCGTCCCGCCGACGAATACCTGGACACGCAACGCAGCGCGCACCTTCAGCGGATGCGTGAGCTCACCGACATCAAGCGCACCGGCAACCTCGTCGACGCGCTGCTGGCCGATCACGGCCTGTACCACCTGGAGGCGGACCTCAGGTGGATCGAGATGACCGGCGCCCGGTTGGACGCCCTGAGGAAAGCGGTACGGCCATGACCATCGCGATCGAAGCGAGGAACATCGTCTTCTCGTTCGGCCAGACACCCGCGCTCCGGGGCGCGAGCATCGCCGTCGAGTCCGGAGAGATCGTCGCGATCATGGGGGCCAGCGGCTCGGGCAAGTCGACGTTGCTGCACTGCCTGGCCGGCATCCTGGTTCCAGACTCCGGCGAGGTCCTGTTCGACGGGGCCCGGGTCGACTCCCTGACCGAGGCCCGACGCAGCAGCCTCCGTCGGGACCGCTTCGGGTTCGTCTTCCAGTTCGGTCAGCTCGTCCCCGAGTTGACCACCGCGGAGAACGTGGCACTGCCACTGCTGTTCAACGGCACCGACCGGGCCGAGGCGCTGCGCAAGGCCCACGGCTGGTTCGAGCGGCTCGGCCTGGAAGGGCTGGAGCAGCGCCGGTCCGGCGAGCTTTCCGGGGGGCAGGCCCAGCGGGTCGCCCTGGCCCGAGGTCTGGTCGCCGGGCCAGAGGTGCTCTTCGCCGACGAGCCGACCGGCGCACTCGACTCGCTCACCGGCGAGCAGGTCATGGACCTGCTGGTCACCGCGGCCCGTGAGCAGGGCACCACGGTCATCCTGGTCACCCACGAACCGCGGGTCGCCGCGTACGCCGACCGTGAGGTCATGGTGCGCGACGGCCGCGTGAACGCGCCGGACCGGATCGCGTCATGATCCGCTTTGGGCTCCGCCTCGCCGTGGCCGGCGGGCGGGAGGCGCTCACCCGCCTCATCATCATCGCCACCGCCGTCGCGGTCGGCGCCGGACTGCTGCTGGTCACCCTCGCCGGGCTCAACGCCGTGAACGCGCAGCTCACCCGGTACGCATCGCTCTATCCCAGTGCGTCGGCGGACGGCAGCGCGGATCCACTGTGGTGGTCCACGCGCGACGACTACTTCCGCGGCGAGCAGATCGTACGGATCGACGTCGCTGCCTCCGGGCCGGGCTCGCCGACCCCGGTCGGCATCCCGAAGACCCCGGGGCCGGGGGAGTACTACGTCTCACCGGAACTCACCGAGCTGCTGGCCGCGACTCCCGCCGCCGAACTCGCTGATCGCTACCCCGGGCGGAGCCTCGGCACGATCGGCGACGCGGCCCTGCCTTCGCCGGACGCCCTCGTCGTTCTCGTCGGCCACACCGTCGACGACGCCGCCGCGCTGCCGAACGTCCGCCAGCTCACGAGCGTCGGCGCCGAAACCCCCGCGCTGCCCGAGACGGTCGTCGACCTCATCCTCGGCGTGGTTGCCGGTGGGCTGCTGTTCCCGGTACTGATCTTCATCGGTACGGCCACCCGGCTCAGCGCCGCCCGCCGGGAGCACCGGTTCGCGGCGATGCGTCTGGTCGGCGCGACGCCCCGGCAGATCTCGATCATCGCGGCGACCGAGGCCGCCGCCGCGGCCGTCGCGGGCACCGCCCTCGGTTTCGCGCTGTTCTACGCGTTCCGCGGCCAACTCGCGGCGATCCCGTTCACCGGCATGCGCTTCTTCCCCGGCGACATGGTCCTGCGACCACTGGACGTCCTGATTGTCGCGCTCGGCGTTCCGGCCGGCGCGGCGCTGGCGGCGTGGGTCTCGCTGCGGCGCGTCCGGATCTCCCCGCTCGGCGTCACGCGGCGGGTCACCCCCCGGCCACCCCGCGCGTACCGGCTGATCCCCCTCGTGCTGGGGGTGGCCGAGCTGGCGTACTTCATCGGCCGCCGGCCCGTCACGTCGGACGGCCAGACGGCGGCGTTCCTGCCCGGCCTCCTGCTCATCATGGCCGGTCTGGTCCTCGCCGGCCCGTGGCTCACCATGGTCGGCGCCCGTGTGCTGGCCAACCGCGCCCGTCGCCCGGCAGCGCTCATCGCGGCGCGACGCCTGGCCGACAATCCGAAGGCGGGCTTCCGGGCGATCAGCGGCATCATGCTCGCGCTCTTCGTGACGAGTGTGTCGATCGGTGTCATCACCACCATCGTCGCCAACCGTGGCCCGGCCCAGGTCGGCTCGACCGATGCCGCCACCCTCTCCACCGGCCTCTCCGACGACGAGCTCTCGGTGCCCGACACACTGCTGGTCGAGCTGCGCTCGATCCCGGGTGTACGCAGCGCGACGGCGGTGCACCGGAACCCGGACCGGATGGCCGATCCCGGCGTGCTCGCGTGCACGGACATTCCCGCGGCGTACGGCCGATGCGCCGACGGCGCCACCGTGGCGGCGGTGGCCCACAACTTCATCCCGTTCGACGGGTCGGCGTCCGCCACCAGGGTCTGGCCGGCCGCGCCCGTCTCCCTCGACGACCTCCAGCGGTTGCCGGTGGCGTCGATCGTCGTCGGCACGGACGGTTCGGCGACCTCGCTGGAACGGTCGCGTACGGTCCTCTCACTCGCCTACCCGGACTTCTGGGTGGCCCCGAGCGTCCCCGGTGAGTTCGAATCGTCCTTCGCCGACCAGCTGCGTGGCTGGCAGCAGTTGGCCAACGTCATCATCGTCGCCAGCCTCGGCCTGGCCGGTTGCAGCCTGGCGGTCAGTGTGGTGGGTGGTCTGAGCGAACGCAGGCGGCCGTTCAGCCTGCTCCGCCTCAGCGGCGCGCCGGTGCGGGTCCTGCGCCGCGTCGTCGCCCTGGAGAGCACCGTACCGATGCTCGCCGTCTCGGTGGTCGCGATCGGCATGGGCTTCGTCGCCGCCCAGCTGTTCCTCAAGGCACAAATGGATTACGCGCTCACCGCCCCCGGCCCGGAGTTCTACGCGATCGTGATCGTCGGCCTGGCCGCCTGCCTCGGTATCATCGCGTCCACCCTGCCGTTGCTGGAAAGGATCACCGGCCCGGAGACCGCACGCAGCGAGTGACCCGGGCGAGCGGCGGGGGACAAACGCCCCCGCCGCTCCAGTCACCGCGAGGAGGCCGGGCGCCGGCTCACTGGCCGGTGCGGCCGTCGACGCACTCGCGCAGCAGGTCGGCGTGGCCGGCGTGGCGCGCGTACTCCTCGATCATGTGCACGAGGACGTCGCGGACGCTGACCGTGCCGTCGCCGAGGGGCACCTCACGCCCGAGGTCGTCCTCGTCGAGCGCGTCGAGCCACTGATCGGCCGCTGCGATCTCCGCCTTCCACGTGGCGAACGCCTCCTCGACGACCGCGGGGTCCGCGACGGCGTCGTTGAAGTCCGCGTCCCGGTCGTCGTCGCGGCTGAACAGGCGCGGCTGGTCGGTTCTGCCCTGCAGGACGCGCTGGAACCAGCTGTGCTCCACCTTGGCCATATGCCGGACCAGGCCGAGCAGGCTCATGGTGCTCGGCGGCACCGAGCGGCGGGCGAGCTGCTCGGCGTCGAGACCGCCGCACTTCATCTCCAGGGTCAGCCGGTAGTTCGCGAGGTACTCCCGCAGGGTCGCCTTCTCACCCTTGGGGTTGCCGGAGGTTCGTGGATCGTCGGCGGGGTCCACCCACATGTCGCTCATGGCTCCCGACCCTGTCGACAAGCCGCGACGGATGCAAGCGGGTTACCGGCTCGGCCGGGCCGGTCGAGGTGGCGTGGGCGGCCCGCCGGCCGCGGCGTCGGCATAGCGGCGGGCCAGGTGCGCGAAGGCGTCTCTGAGCTCGGTCGGCCCGACGATCTCGATGTCGGCGTCGAACCGACCGATGGCGGCGGCCAGGCCGGCCCAGGACCACGAGCCGACGACGAGCCGGCAGCGGTCCGGGCCGAGGGCCTCGACGAGTCCGTCGTTGGTGTAGCGGGCGGCGACGTCGGCGGGGAGGTCCAGGATCACCTCACCTCGGCAGGGCCACCCTTCGGGGCCCTGGAACCTGCTGACCACGAAGGCGGCCACGTCCCCTCCGGGTAGTTCCCGTGGGGTGAAGCGAGGACCGGTGGGGGTGCGGGGCGTGATCCGGTCGGCGCGGAAGATGCGCCAGTCGTCGCGGTCGAGATCCCAGGCGACGAGGTACCAGCGCCCACCCCAGGTGACGACGTGGTGCGGCTGCACCCGGCGTGGCGCGGTGTCGGCCTGATCGTCACCGTCGGCGGCTGGCGCGAATGCGGGGTCGTAGTCGAAGCGCAGCACGTCGCGGGCGTGGACGGCGGCGCTGAGCGCCATGAGCACGCCGCTGTCGGCCGGTGGGTTCGATCGGGCCGCGGGCCGCTCGACGGCGGTGACCTGGATGGTGTCGATGCGACGGCGCAGTCGTGCGGGCATGACCTGCCGGACGGTGTGCAGCGCGCGCGCTGCGGCTTCCTCGATGCCGGCGCCGGCGGTGGTGGCGATCTGGAGTGCGACGGCGAGGGCGACGGCCTGCTCGTCGTCGAACAGCAGAGGCGGCAGGTCCCTGCCCGCGTCGAGCCGGTAACCCCCGTCGGGGCCCTTGGTGGCCACGATGGGATAGCCGAGCTCACGCAGGCGGTCGACGTCCCGGCGCACGGTGCGCGGACTGATGTCCAGCCGTTCGGCCAGCAACGCGCCCGGCCAGTCCCGGCGCGCCTGGAGCAGCGAGAGCAACGACAGCAGCCGCGCTGAGGTCTTCAGCACGAGTCCCGATACTGCCATGAGAAGAGGCCAGATCCTGGCCGCTTCACCTGCGACCGTTGCTCGTATGTCCACCACCCAGGCGATGGGCCGACGAGCCCTCCGAGGCGCCATCCGATGACGGTGCTCGACACCCGCGCGCTCAATCGCGCGACGCTCGCCCGACAGCTACTGCTTGATCGCGCCGACGTGCCGGTTCTCGACGCCGTCGCGCACCTCGGCGGCCTACAGGCGCAGGAACCGCAGGAACCGTACGTCGGGCTGTGGTCGAGGCTGCGCGCGTTCGACCCGGTGGCGCTCTCGGACCTGTTGACCCACCGGAGCGTGGTGCGGACGCACCTCATGCGTCGTACCGTCCACCTCCTCGCCGCCGACGACGTCGTGGCCTGGCGGGCCCGCCACGACGCCATGCTGCGCCAACGGGTGCTCGGCACCTACCGCCGAGAACTCGACGGGATGGACCTCGACGAGCTGGCGGCGGCGGGCCGCTCGGTGATGGCGGACGACGAGCCGCGCACGATGAGCGAGCTCGCGCGGGCCCTCATTGAGCGCTGGCCGGCGCCGGGGCCGAGGCCGATCGGTGAGATGCTCGTCGCCGCGCTGATCCCGATGGTGCAACTGCCACCGCGCGGGGTGTGGCGTACGAGGGCCGGCGCCCGCTACGCCCTGCTCTCCTCCTGGCTCGGTCGGGAGATCGACCCGCCGGCGCCGGAGGGCACCGACCCGGTCGGCCAGGTGCTGGTACGCCGCTACCTGGCCGCCTTCGGCCCCGCGGCCACGGCCGACCTGCGCGCCTGGAGCGGCCTCGCGGGACTGCCGGCCGCAGTGACCGCGCTGCGCGGGGAGCTGGTGACCTTCCGCGACGAGCGCGGCCGCGAGTTGTTGGACCTTCCCGACGCGCCGCGCCCCGACCCCGACACACCCGCACCGGTCCGGTTCCTGCCGGCCTTTGACAACGCGATACTCGGCTACCACGACCGGAGCCGGATCGTCGACGACGCGCACCGCGGCCTGTCGGTGGCCGGCGAACGCGTGGTCCTGGTCGACGGTCGGGTCGCCGCGACCTGGAGCGTCGAGGCCGGCACCGTGACCGTCACCCCGCTGCGCAGCCTCTCGCGAGCCGACCGCGAAGCCGTCGCCGAACAGGGGCGGGAGTTGGCGTCGTTCCTCTCCGACAAGGAGAGCCACCGGGTGGAGCTCGCCCCGTTTCCCGGATGAGCACGGGCGTGCGACGCGCCGCCGCCGGCCGTACCGGACCGGCGGCGGCGCGCACGGACGATCAGGAGTAGGGAAGCCGGAGCACCGACTGGTTGCCGATGCCCACCGTGCTCGGGTTGTTGCCGATCGCCGACCAGACCTCCACCCGGACCGTGCCGTTGCTCAGCGCGCCCAACGTGCCGGTTGCCGAGGCCAGGCCGGTGCTCTGGGTGTAGTGCTCGTAGCCGGGGACCGGGTCGGTGGCGAAGTAGCGGGATGTCTCCACCCGCTCCCAGCTGCCGTTGCCCGTCAGGTCGTAGGAGATCCGCACCTGCACGCCGTTACCGACCGCCGTGCCGGCGTCCAGGAACAGGTCGAACGCGGTCTGTCCGCCGGCGTAGGCGAGGTTGAGGCCGGTCGCCGTGAAGACCTGCGGGTTGGTCGGCGTACCGTCGTGGTTTCCGTTGGCCGCCGCGACCGTGGTCGTGGCCGCGCCGCCGGCGGCGCCCAGCCCGCCACCGGGCAGCAGGTACCGCGTCGGCGAGCCGGACGGAGGCGGGGTCGTCGGCGGCGGGGTCGTCGGCGGCGGGGGCGTCGGCGGCGGGGTCGTC
>NZ_RCVI01000371.1:0-21101 GCF_003667455.1 Micromonospora sp. CV4
GGTGGGTGGGCGGTTGCGTCAGCGACGGCGGTTGCGGGCGCGCGACGAGCGGAGCCGGCGGAGCCGACCGATCAGCACGGGATCGGCGGCCAGCGCCGCCGGGTTGTCGAGCAGCCCGTTGAGCAGCTGGTAGTACCGGGTCGAGGACACCCCGAAGGTGTCCCGGACGGCCTGCTCCTTCGCACCGGCGTACCGCCACCACTGCTGCTCGAAGGCAAGGATGGCCCGTTCCCGCTCGGTCAGCCCCACCGGCGCGGCGGGTTCGGCCTCGGGCTCGGCGGCCGGCGCGGGGTCAGCGGTGCTCTCGACGGGCGGCGCCGGTCGGGGTGTCGGGACGGTCGGCCCGCCACCGGTCGCCACGTCGCCCGGACGAGCGTCGGTGGACGGCTCGGGGGAGGCCGGAGTGGCGTCGGCGGGCATGGCGCTCAGCCTAGCCAGGGTCGGCCCAGGTCGCAGCAGCCGGCGCGGCCGGCCCTGGGCCGCCGGGAATCCCGACGGCCGGGCCGGCCGCGTCGTGTCGTTTCCGGTCAGGAGATGTCGCGACGACGCATCGCCCAGAGCGCCGCGCCGAGGATCACCACCACCCCGACCGAGAGCAGCACGGAGGACTGCTGCCAGGTGATGTCCATCGTGGCCGGTTCGCACGACCCGTAGTAGGTCGCGTTGCAGGAGTTCCAGTCCTGCAGAGTGACGGTCTTCGTCATCCAGGCCAGCACGTACGTGGGCAGCAGCCACGCCTCGGCCCACCGCACGTTCGCCATCTCCAGCAGGATGCCCAGGCCGAACTGGCCGACGACCATCACCGCCACGACACCACCGAGGGCCATCGCGGTGTGTCGACCCAGAGAGGCGAGGGCGAAGCCGATGGTGGTGAGCACCAGCACCAGCACCACACCGCGCACCCCGGTCAGCATGAACGACTGCCAGACCCCGGAGGTCACCTTGTCGGTGCTGCCCCGGAACGTGGCGACCGCCCAGAACCCGGCGAACCAGAGCACCGCGGCGGGCAGCGTCACCGCCAGGATGCCGGTGAGCAGCGCGGCCAGTTTGGTGAGCAGCACGGTGAGCCGCTTCGGCCGCCAGAGCAGCAGGTTCATCATGCCGCCGGTGCTCCACTCGGCGCCGACGAAGGACGCTCCGACCACGAACCCGACGAGGGCGAGGATCGCGGCGAACGGGATCAGCGTCTCGTCGAACGTCTCCCGGAAGTTGAACGTGGAGGGCAGGAACCACTCCGCCTGGATCTCCTCGCGGGGCGGCGGGGTGATCACCGAGCAGTCGTCGGGGAAGCGGCCGTCGTTCGCCGTACCGGCGGCCTTGGCCTGCTCGCAGTTGACGCGCTCCTGCTCGCTCCAGCGCACCTGCTCCTGGTACTGCTGGTCGGCCTGGCGCTCGGCCTGTGCGAGCTGGCCGGCATCGATCTTCTGGTTGGTGAAGAAGACCCCGACCACCACCGCGGCCAGCACCAGCAGGCCGAGCAGCGTCATGTAGCGGGTGAAGCGCCGCTTGGTGAGTCGGCGCAGCTCCGTACGAAAGAGGCTCACGCGCCCCACCCTCCCCCGGACGGGCCGGGCTGACCCGTCCCGCCGACCTTCATGGACTCGTCGACCTGCCGGTGCTGCCCGGGTACCGGCGCGGTGGCGGTCAGTTCGAGGAAGACGCTCTCCAGATCGACGGCGATCGGAGCCAGCTCGCTGACGTAGAGGTTCTGCTCGGCGAGCAGACGCGTCACCGAGGCCGGCTTGTCGACGCCGGCCAGCATCAGGTGGTCCGGGTGGCCGGTGACCCGGATCCCCGCCCGGGTGAGCGTCTCGGTGGCCGCCGGCAGGTCGCTGACCGCCTCCAGTCGGATCCGGACCGCACCGGAGGAGTGCTGCGCGAGCACCTCGTCGACCGGCCCGAACGCGACCCGCCGGCCCAGCGAGATGATGGTGACCGAGTCGCAGATCAGCTGGATCTCGCCGAGGATGTGGCTGGACAGCACCACGGTCATCCCGGATTCGGCGAGGTTGCGCATCAGCGTGCGCATCTCCCGGATGCCGCCCGGGTCGAGGCCGTTGGCCGGCTCGTCGAGGATGAGCAGCTTCGGCTTCTTCAGCAGGGCGGACGCGACGGCCAGCCGCTGCTTCATGCCCAGCGAGTAGGTCTTGACCCGCTCGCCGGCCCGGTCGCGTAGTCCGACCAGCTCCAGCACCTCGTCGACCCGGGTGGCCGGCACCTCGCCCGCTCCCGCCAGCAGGGACAGCGTGTCCCGGGCGGAGAAGTGCGGGAAGAACTGCGGGCTCTCCACGATCGCGCCGACCTGACCGGCGACGGTGGGCAGCGCCGCGGGCACCTCGTGCCCGAGCAGCACCATCCGCCCGCCGTCGGGCCGGATCAGGCCGAGCAGCGTGCGCAGGGTGGTGGTCTTGCCGGACCCGTTGGGGCCCAGGAAGCCGTGCACCTGCCCGGCGTCGACCCGCATGTCGAAGCCGTCGAGCGCGTTGCGGGTGCCGCGTCGACGACTCTTGTACGTCTTACGTAGACCTTCGATCTCCAGGACAGCTGGCAAGCTGCACCTCCCCCGATGGTGGGCGTGACAGCCGACACCATACGCGGTATGCAGAGCCGCGCAATACGCGGTATGCATCGACGCGCCGGACGACGCGTTTCATCGACGGACAGTGACGGGTCAGGCGCAGACGACCTGCACGCCGGCAGCGCGGAAGGCCTCCACGACCTCCGGGGCGGCGCCGGAGTCCGTCACGAGTGTCTCGACCCGGTCGACCGGGCAGATCCGGGCGAAGGCGTGACCACCCAACTTGGACGAGTCAGCGATGATCACCACCCGCTTGGCGCGGGCCACCATGAGGTTGTTCATCGCCGCCTCCCCCTCGTGATGGGCGGCGGCCCCGAGCTGCGGGTCGATCGCGTCCACGCCGAGCAGCGCGACGTCCAGGGTGACCTCACGCAGCAGCGCCCCACCCAGGGGGCCGACCAGCTCGAACGACTTCGGGCGCACCACGCCACCGGCCACCACGACCTTCATCCGGGAGCGGACCAGCAGCTCGTTGGCGATGTTCAGCGCGTTGGTCACCACGGTGAGCTGGGCACCCTCGGCACTGGTGTTCAGGTCCGGCCGGACGGCCAGCGCACGGGCCACCTCGGTGCTGGTGGTGCCGCCGTTCAGGCCGACCACCGTGCCGGGCGTGACGAGCGCCGCGGCGGCGGCGCCGATCCGCTGCTTCTCCGCCGAGTGCTTGGCCGTCTTGTAGCGCAGCGGCAGGTCGTAGGACACCCCGTTGGCGACCGCGCCGCCCCGGGTCCTGGTGATCATCTGCTGCTGGGCGAGCTGGTCGAAGTCACGCCGGATGGTGGCCTGGGAGACGTCCAGCCGCTCGGCGGCCGCCTCGACGCTGACCCGGCCGTTGTCGGTCAGCATCTCGAGCAGGGCGTTCCATCTGGCGTACCGGTCCACCGCGGGGGCCCTCCCAGTGACTGCACGGACGGTGATTGATTGCGTGCACACTAGTGCGCGAAACTAGGGTGGCGCAAAAGACCGGCCTGCGCGATCGGCCGGTCGGTTGCCACGACCACCCGGCTTCGCGCAGAATGACGCGCGAAATACGGGTGTAACGAGCCGTATTGCGCACCGGCCGGCCCTGCGAGGAGTTCCCATGGCGTACGTGGACGCGGAGATCGCGAGTCAACCCGACTGCTGGCGGGAGGCGGCCGAGCTGGCCGGCGTCGTGCGCGGTGACCTGCCGCGTCCCGGCGAGCGGGTCGCCGTCGTCGGTTGCGGCACGTCGTGGTTCATGGCGATGGCGTACGCCGCCCGCCGCGAGCAGGCCGGCCAGGGCGAGACCGACGCGTTCCAGGCGTCCGAGTTCCCCGCCGGCCGCCACTACGACCGGCTGATCGCCATCACCCGCTCCGGCACCACCACGGAGGTCCTGGAGCTGCTCGTCGCGCTACGCGGACGGGTGCCCAGCACCGTCATCGTCGGTGACCCGGCCTCCCCGGCGGTCGACCTGGCCACCGCCGCGGTGACCATGCCCTTCGCCGACGAGCGGTCGGTGGTGCAGACCCGCTTCGCGACCACCGCGCTGGCCCTGCTCCGGGCCCACCTCGGCGACCCGGTGACCGCGCTCGCCGCGGACGCCGAGGTGGCGGTGCGCGCCCCGCTGCCGATCGACCCGGCCACCATCGAGCAGGCCACCTTCCTCGGTCGGGGATGGACGGTGGGGCTGGCCCAGGAGGCCGCGCTGAAGTGCCGCGAGGCGGCCACCTTCTGGGCCGAGGCGTACCCGGCGATGGACTACCGGCACGGCCCCATCTCGATCGCCGCGCCCGGCCGGCTGGTCTGGGCGTTCGGCGAGCTGCCCGACGGGCTGCCCGAGGACGTGGCCGCCACCGGCGCGGCCTTCGTGCACAGCCGCACCCACGGCTGCCGCACCGTGCTGGGCAGCTGGGCCGCCGGCCGTACCCCGGTCGACCCGATGGCCGACCTGATCCTGGCCCAGCGCTTCGCGGTGGCGCTGGCCACCAGCCGAGGCCTCGACCCGGACGCCCCCCGACACCTGACCCGGTCGGTGGTGCTGGCGTGAGGACGCCCGGGGCCGTGCCCGCCGACGCGGTGGTCGTCGCGCTGGACGTCGGCGGCACCGGCATGAAGTGCGCCCTGGTCCGGCCGGACGGCGTCGCGGTACGCACCGAGCGGCACCCCACCGACGCCGCGCGCGGCCCGACCGCCGTGGTCGGCACCATTCTGGACGTCGCCGAAGGGCTGGCCGACAAGGCCCGGGCCGACGGGCTCACCCCGGTCGCGCTCGGCATCGCCGTGCCCGGGATAGTGGACGAGGCGCGCGGGGTCGCGGTCTGGTCGGCGAACGTGGGCTTCCGGGACGTACCGCTGCGGGAGCTTGCGGTGGCGCGGCTCGGCCTGCCCACGGCGCTCGGCCACGACGTGCGGGCCGGCGGCCTCGCCGAGGCCCGGCTCGGCGCCGGACGCGGCACCGGGCACGTCCTCTTCGTGGCGATCGGCACCGGCATCGCCGCCGCGCACGTCGTCGACGGCACGGCCGTCGTCGGCGCACACGGCGCCGCCGGGGAGATCGGCCACATCCTGGTCCGTCCCGACGGACCGCGCTGCGGCTGCGGCCGGCCCGGCTGCCTGGAGGCGGTCGCCTCGGCCGCCGCGATCGGCCGCCGCTACGCGGAACTGTCCGACGGATCACCCGACCGGCCGGTGACGGCGGCCGAGGTGGCCGAGCGGGCCGCGGCCGGAGAGCCACTCGCCGGCCGGGTCTGGCAGGAGGCGGTCGAGGCGCTCGCCGACGGCCTGGCCTCCGGGCAGGCGCTGTTCGACGTGGCGACGATCGTGCTCGGCGGTGGCCTCGCCCAGGCGGGGGACGGGCTGCTCGTCCCCCTGCGAGCGGCGCTGCACGAGCGGATGACCTTCCACCGGGAGCCGCGGCTGGTCGCGGCGGCCCTCGGCGACGAGGCCGGCTGCCTCGGCGCCGCCCTGCTCGCCCTGGACGCCGCGCGCGTCCGTGACCATCAGGAGAAGCGATGACCGCACGGGTGAACGGCCGAGTGGTGACCCCGAACGGTGTCATCCGCCAGGGCTGCGTCGAGTGGGACGGCGACCGGATCACCGCGGTGGCGGAATATCCGTCGGTCCGCGACGGGCACTGGATCCTGCCCGGCTTCGTCGACATGCACACGCACGGGGGCGGTGGGCACACCTTCACCACGGGGGATGCCGGCCAGGCCCGGGCGGCCGCCGGCTTCCACCTGGGGCACGGCACCACCACTCTGCTGGCCAGCCTGGTCAGCGCGCCCTTTCCGCTGATGCGTGCCGCCACCGAGGCGTTCGCCCCGCTGGTCGATGAGGGCGTGCTGGCGGGCATCCACTTCGAGGGGCCCTACCTCTCCGCCGCCCGCTGCGGAGCGCAGAACCCGGAGTATCTCCGCGACCCGTCCACCGACGAGCTGGCCGAGCTGATCGAGCTGGGTGGGGGCGCGATCCGGATGGTCACCCTCGCCCCGGAGCGCGACGGCGCGCTGGAGGCGATCAAGCTGCTCACCACCCAGCGGGTGGTGGCCGCGGTCGGCCACACCGACGCCACGTACGACCAGACCCGCGCCGCGGTTGCCGCGGGCGCGAGCGTCGGCACCCACCTGTTCAACGGCATGCGGCCGGTGCACCACCGCGAGCCGGGCCCGGTGGTGGCCCTGCTCGACGCGCCGACTGTGGTCTGCGAGCTGGTCGCCGACGGGGTGCACCTGCACGACGGCATGCTGACCTTCGCCACCGCGACCGCCGGCCCGGACCGGGCCGCTCTGATCACCGACGCGATGGCCGCCGCCGGAATGGCCGACGGCGAGTACGAGTTGGGCGGCCAGGCCGTCACGGTGGCCGACGGGGTGGCCCGGCTGGCCCGGGACGGCGCGATCGCCGGCAGCACCCTGACCATGGACGCCGCACTGCGGCACGCCGTGGACGCCGGCATCCCGATCGCGGACGCGGCCCGGATGGTGGCCACCACCCCGGCCCGCGCCATCGGGCTGGGCGACCGGGTCGGCGCCCTCCAGGTCGGCCTCCGCGCCGACCTGGTGGTGCTGGACGAGGACCTGAACGTGGTCCGGGTGCTACGCGGAGGCTCCTGGGTGGAGTGACGGGCCCTGTGAGCACGAGGACCGGACCGGGCTGCTAGCCGAGGGTGGGGACTTCCACGCCGAGGACGGCCTGCTCGTCGGGGCGGTGCACCAGCACATCGGCCAGGTAGGACTGGACCGCGTGGCGCATCCCCACGTCCCGGCCGGCCCGCTCCGAGAGCAGCCACTTGTGCTCGATGATCTGCGCGAACAACTCCTGCGGCTCCAGCTTGCGGCGCAGGTGCGCGGGCACGGCACGGACCACCGGCTCGAAGACCTCGGTGACCCAGCGGTGCGCCGCCTGCTGCTCGTCGGTCAGGTCGCTCTCCGCCCGGTAGGCGTCCAGGTCGTTGAGCAGCTTGCGGGCCTGGTTCTCCTCGGCGTCCAGGCCCGTCAGCCGCAGCAGCCGCCGGGTGTGGTAGCCGGCGTCGACCACCTTCGGCCGTACGAGGTAACGGCCGTCGGCGATGGTCGACATGGCCACCTCGGCCACGTCGAAGCCCAGCTCGTTGAGGCGGCGGATCCGGCCCTCGATGTCGTGCCGGGCCTCCCGCTCGACCGCCTGCTCGTAGGTGATCTCGTGCCAGAGCCGCTCGTACCGCTGCACGACCTCCTCGCAGACCACCTCCGGGTCGATGGACTCGTGCAGCAGGCCAGCAGCCTGGAGGTCCAGCGCCTCGCCGAAGATGTTCACCCGGGCGATCTCCAGGTCCTCACCACGCTGACCGTTGGAGAGCGAGGTGTGCAGGGCACCCGTCTCCGCGTCCACCAGGTACGCGGCGAACGCACCCGCGTCCCGCCGGAACAGCGTGTTGGAGAGCGAGCAGTCGCCCCAGAAGAAGCCGGTCAGGTGCATCCGCACGATCAACGCGGCGAGCGCGTCGAGCAGCCGGCTCATCGTCTCCGGCCGCAGCGTGTGCGAGAAGAGCGCCCGGTAGGGCAGCGAGAACTGGAGGTGCCGGGTGATCAGCACCGACTCCAGGGGCTCCCCGTCCTCGGTCTGCCGGTCGGCGACGACCGCCACCGCCTCGACCGACGGGAAGTCGATCCGCTCCAGGGCCCGGAGCAGGTCGTACTCCCGCTCGGCGATCCGCTCGCGGGTCTCCTTGAACGCGTACACGTACTCGCCAAGGCGGACGAACCGGACGATGTGCCGGGAAATGCCCTGCGGCAGGGCCACCAGGTGCTCGGCAGGCCACTCCTCCAGCGGTGTCGACCACGGAAGGTCGAGCAGCGCCGGGTCCACGAGGGCAGAGGTGATCCGCACGGGCACAAGCATGACGCGTCGCCCCCCGCATTCGCCTCCCAGCGTGGTTGGGCCCACAACGCGGGATGTTCCGGCCTCGCGCCGGGCCGGTAGCGTGGTCGCGTGCTCAAACCCACGGCGGTACGACGTGACCTGCGGCTACGGCCTGTCCGCCCGGCCGGCTGGTGGTTCGACGCGCTCCTGCTGGTCGGGTTCGGCGCGCTGACCCTGGCCCTCGCCAGCGGCGCGTTGCTCGGTATGGACCTCGCCGTCCGGGAATGGGCGTACGCCCATCACCCGGCCCCGATCTACTGGACGGCGCGGGTGTTCAACCTCCTCGGGCAGGGCGGCTGGCTGCTGATGCCCGGCTCCGGAGCCCTGGCCCTGGCCGTGGCCTGGCGGGCCCGAACCGTCCGGCCGTTGCTGCTGCTGGCCGGGGCGTTCGTTCTCCTGTACCTGACGGTCGGGCCGCTCAAGGTCCTGACCGACCGCGCCGCGCCCAGCTCGGATCTGCCGCCGACCCAGTCGGTTCGGATCTTCAACGACCTGCCGCCCACCGAGTACGACCTCTCCTACCCGTCCGGGCACGTCGCCAACGCGATCGTCTGGTACGGGGTCATGGCCGTGCTGCTGACCGCGCTGACGGCCGGGCGGCTGCACCCGGGCGTGCACCGACTGATCCGGGTCGCGCCGCCAGCGATCCTGCTGGTCACCACCACCTACCTGAACTTCCACTGGCTCACCGACGGCGTGGCGGCCCTGCTGCTCGGGCTCTTCCTGGACCGGTTGCTGCACCGGGTGCCGTGGGACGATCTGCCGCTACCCCGCCGGCTACGCGGATGGGACCGGCCGTTCACCTCGTACCCCTAGGGTTCCGGTCCGTGGATCAACTGGCGCGGCGGCTCGGCGTACCCGATGCGGTTGTTCTCGGGTTGGGGTCGATGCTCGGTGCGGGCGTCTTCGTGGTCTTCGGCCCGGCAGCGGCGGCGGCCGGTGGTGGCGGTCTGCTGCCGGCGCTGGTGCTCGCCGGGTTCATCGCCTACTGCAACGCGACCAGCTCGGCGCGGCTTGCGGCCCGCTACCCGGAGTCCGGCGGCACCTATGTCTACGGCCGGGAGCGGCTCGGGCCGTTCGCCGGGTTCCTGGCGGGCTGGGGGTTCGTGGTCGGCAAGACGGCGAGCTGCGCGGCGATGGCGTTGACCATCGGGGCGTACCTGTGGCCGGGGCAGGCCCGGTTGGTCGCGGTCGGCGCGGTGCTCGCGGTGACCGCGGTGAACCTGCGCGGCATCGGCAAGACGGCCACCGCGACCAGAGCCCTCGTCGCGCTGGTGCTCGCGGTGCTGGCCCTGGTCGCGGTCGTCGGCGTGGTGACCGGGCCGGTGCACCTGGATCGACTGACCGAACCCGGTGGCTCGGCCCGGGGTGTGCTCACCGCCGCCGGGTTGCTGTTCTTCGCCTTCGCCGGGTACGCGCGGATCGCCACGCTCGGCGAGGAGGTCCGCGACCCGCAGCGGACCATTCCCCGCGCGGTGCCGCTGGCGCTCGGGGCGGTCCTCGTGATCTACCTGGTGCTGGCCGTGGTCGCGCTCGGCGTGCTCGGGGCCGACCGGTTGGCCGATTCCGTCGCGCCCCTGGTCGACGTGGTGACCGCCGCCGGGCTGCCCGGCCTGGCCTGGGTGGTCCGCGCCGGGGCCACGATCGCGGTGGTCGGGGTGCTCCTGTCCCTCGTCGCGGGGGTCGGCCGGACCACCCTCGCGATGGCCCGCCGCCGCGACCTGCCCGGCGCGCTGGCCGCCGTGCACCCCGTGCACCAGGTGCCGCACCGCGCCGAGCTGGCGGTGGCCGCCGTGGTGATCGTGGTGGTGCTGCTCGGAGACGTACAGGGCGCGATCGGCTTCTCCAGCTGCACGGTGCTGGTCTACTACGCGATCACCAACGCGGCGGCGCTGACGCTGGGCCGGGACCCGGACCGGCGGTTGCCGGTCCGGGTGCTCGCCGGACTGGGGCTGGTCGGCTGCCTGTTGTTGGCGGTCAACCTGCCGCCGAGCAGCGTCCTCGCCGGCCTCGGTGTGCTCGCCGTCGGTGCCGCCCTCCACGCGCTCCGGGTGCGCCGCTGACCGCAGAGGCGGCCTGGTCAGCGGCTCAGCCGCCGGTAGCGGCGCACCGCCAGCGGGGCGAACGTCCCGATCAGCAGCACCGGCCACAGCACCGCCAACAGCATCGCGTGTTCCGCCGGCCAGGAGTCGCCACCCAGGCCCGGATTGCCGAACAGTTCGCGGATCGCCGCGACCGTGGCCGACAGCGGGTTCCACTCCGAGATCGCACCGATGAACGACGGCATCAGCTCGGGCGACACGAAGACGTTGGAGATCGCGGTGAACGGAAACGCCGCCGGGAAGACGATCACGCCGACCGTGTCCGGGTTGCGGACCAGCAACGCCAGGTAGATCCCCACCCACGTGATGGCGACCCGCAGGAGCAGGAGGAGCCCGACGGCGAGCAACGCCTTGCCCACACCAAGCCGCCACTGCCACCCGACGAGCAGGCCACAGGCCAGCAGGGTGGACATCTCCAGCAGGGCGCGGAGCAGGTCGGCGGCACTGCGGCCGGTCATCAGGGCGGAGCGCGCCATCGGCATCGACCGGAACCGGTCGACGACACCCCGGCTGAGGTCCAGCGCAACGCCGGTCGCGGTGGCGCCGAGGCCGTACAGCATCGTCATCACGAAGACCCCGGGCAGCAGGAACTCGCGGTAACTGCCACCACCGGACACCTGCATGCCGCTGCCGAACACGTACCCGAAGACCAGCACGAACATGATCGGCAGCGTGAAGTAGAGGATCAGCTCCTCGGGCGCGCGGATCACGTGGATCATGTTCCGCCTGGTCATCGTCCAACCGTCGGCCACCGCTGTCGTCATGCCACGTCCGCCTTTCGTCCGGCGCCCACCGGCTCGCGGGCCTCGTCGGGTCGGTGCCCGGTCAGGTACAGGAACGCCTCGTCCAGCGTCGCGCGGCGCAGGCTGACGTCCTCCACCGCGATCCCGGCGTCGTCCAACGCCCGTACGACGTGGACCAGCCCGGCGACCCGGTCGGGCACCGGCACGCTGAGCCGCCGGATCTCCGGGTCCAGCTCCGGCTCCGCGCCTGAGATCGGCTCGACGACGCGGGCAGCCTGGTTCAGGTCGGCCGCGTCGCGCACCACCACCTCGACCCGGTCACCGCCGGTCATCGACTTCAGCTCGTCCGGTGAGCCCTCGGCCACCACCCGACCGGCGTCGATCACCGAGATCCGGTTGGCGAGCTGATCGGCCTCCTCCAGGTACTGCGTGGTGAGCAGCACCGTGGTCCCCTCCGCGACCAGGCTGCGGACCAGGTCCCACACCTGGTTGCGGCTGCGCGGGTCCAGGCCGGTCGTCGGCTCGTCGAGAAACAGCACACGCGGCGTGCGGATCAGGCTGGCGGCGAGGTCCAGCCGGCGGCGCATCCCACCCGAATACTCACCGGCCGACCGACTCGCCGCCTCGTCGAGTCCGAACCGTTCCAGCAGTTCGCCGGCCCGTTGCCGGGCCTCGCGTCGGCCGAGCCGGAACAGCCGGCCGAACAGCTCCAGGTTCTGCCGGCCGCTGAGGATCTCGTCGACCGCGGCATATTGCCCGGTGAGGCCGATCCGGGCCCGCACCTCGTCCGGCTGGCGCAGCACGTCGTACCCGGCCACGGTGGCCCGGCCGGCGTCGAAGCGCAGCAGCGTGGCGAGGATCCGTACCGCCGTCGTCTTTCCGGCGCCGTTCGGCCCCAGCAGTCCGTACACCGTGCCGGCCGGCACGTTCAGGTCGAACGTGTCGAGCGCGCGGGTGGGGCCGTACCGCTTGCCCAGACCCTCGGCGACCACCTCGAATGTCGTCATGCCCAGACGGTGCGGTCCGGCGCTGACGGGTCACGCACCATCCGCTGACGGCGGCGCACCGTCCTTCTCCGCGTCGGTGATCTGCTCAAGCGCGAGGATGATCTCCGAACGCGTGGCGTCGCCGACATACCAGCCGGTGAGCCCGCCGACCAACGCCTCCTCGCAGAGCCGCCTCGCCTCGGCCAGATCACCGCGCAGCCGGGCCACCTGGGCGAGACCGAACCGAGCGCTGGCCACGAACTCGGGCGCGCCACTGCGCTGCGCCAGGAGCAGCGCACCGGCGAAGTCGTCCCCCGCCGCGGTCAGGTCACCGGCGCGCAGCCTGATCTCACCCCGGGTACGCAGCATGTCGGCCTGGTCGACGGCCGACCCGAGTTCCTCGGCCAACCCCATGGCGTGATCCATGTGGGTGCTCGCCGCCTCCGGATCACGCTGCCACGCGGCCAGTTCACCCAGCGCCCCGAGCGTGATCATCGAGCCCCACCGGTCCCCGGTGCTCCGGAAGCCGTCGAGCGCGGTGGTCAGCGCCACCCGGGCCTGCTCCCATCGGCCACTCCACATCAGCGCCGAGCCGCTGCCCATCGCGCCGAGCGCGTTGATCCACTCGTCCGGGCCGACCAGCCGTCGCAGCTCCTGCATCAGCTCGTCGACGTGCTCCGCTCCGCCGGACGGCGGCCCGGTCGAGATCCCCGACAGATACAGCAGGAACGGCTGTCGAGGCGGCCGGTCGAGGCGGCGGATCACGGATCGCTGCGTCCCGAGCGCCGGCACGTGCCCGGTGCCGGCGAGCGAGGCGTTGTAGACGCAGAGCGCGAATTCCTCCCCCAGCCCGGCCGGTGCCTCCGCGCCGAGCAGTGCGAGGACGTCGGCGGCCAGCCGTCCGCCCTCCCCGCGCATGCCGCGCAGCCACCAGTAGAACGACAGGGCCGCGACCATCCCCGCCGCGTCGGACGCGTCACCGGCCGCAGTGGCACGGCGCAGCGCGGCGTGCAGGTTGTCCCGCTCCGCATCGAGCCGCCGCAACCAGCGCAACTGTTCGGCCTGCCGGAGGTGGTCGCTGGCGGTCCAGGCGAACTCCAGGAAGTACGCGGGTGTGCGCACGACGAAGCTGGTCGGCCTCCCCAGCTTCGGCGAGACGCTCGGCGCAGAACGCCCGCACCGTTTCGAGCATCCGGTAACGACTGCCGGCCATCTCCACGAACGACTTGTCGACCAGACCGTGCAGCGCCTCGACGAACCCGGAGGTGGGCAGGCCGGAGACCCTTTCGGCCGCCTCCAGCGTGGCACCGCCGGCGAAGACGGTCAGCCGTCGAGCCAGTTCCCGTTCGGTGTCGTCGAGCAGGTCCCAGCTCCACTCGACCACGGCCCGGAGCGTGCGGTGTCGAGGCGACGCGGCCCGGCTGCCCATGGCCAGCAGCCGGAACCGGTCGTCGAGGCGCGCGGCCACCTCGGCGACGGAGAGCGCCCGTAACCGCGCGGCGGCCAACTCGATCGCCAACGGCAGGCCGTCGAGCGTGCGGCAGATCCGCAACACCACGTCGACGTTGGCCGGGGTGACGGCGAAGTCGGGTGCGACGTCGGTGGCCCGTTGAACGAAGAGGCTGACCGCCGCGTAGTCGCTCGCGGCCAGCGGCGACGCGTCCGGCGGCGGCAGGGTGAGCCCGGACAGCGGGCACAACGCCTCGCCGGCCAGCCCGAGCGGCTCGCGGCTCGTGGCCAGCACGCGCAGCGCCGGGCACGCCCCCAGCAACCGGGCGGCGAGCCGAGCCGCGTCGGCGACGACGTGCTCGCAGTTGTCGAGCACGAGCAGCAGTCGCCGCTCGGCCAGCGCCTCGACCAGCCGGTCGGTGGACTGCCGGCCCGGCTCGGCCGGTGCGCGCAGACCCGCGTCGCGCAGGCCGAGCGCGCTCAACACCGCCTGCGGTACGTCCGAACCGTCGGCCAGCCCGGCCAGCTCGACGAAGTGGACCTCACCGTCGAGACGGCCCGCCGCCTCGATCGCCAACCGCGTCTTGCCCGCTCCCCCGGGGCCGGTGAGGGTGACCAACCTCCGCTCGGCGAGCAACGCGCCGACGCGCTTGAGTTCCTCCTCCCGCCCGACGAACGTGGTGAGCTGGCCCGGTAGCGCCCGCTCGGCCGCCGGGCGTTCCTCGCCGCGCAGTACCGCCAGGTGGATCGCGGCGAGCTCCACCGACGGGTCGACGCCGAGCTGCTCGGCCAGCGTGCGCCGGGCGTCCTCGAACTCGATCAGCGCTTCGGCCGGCCTGCCCAGCGCGGACAGGACTCGCATGAGCTGGCCCCGCGACCGCTCCCGCAACGGGTGGGCCACGACCAGTTCCCGCAGCTCCGCAACCAGCGCGGCGTGCCCGCCCAGCGCCAGCTCCGCCTCGATCCGATCCTCGACGGCAGCCAGCCGCAGTTCCTCCAGCCGGGCCGCCTGCGCTGCTGCGCCCGTCACATCGGCCAGGGCAGGGCCGTGCCACAGGTCCAACGCCTCGCGCAACACCGCCACCGCGCGGGACCAGTCACCACCGGCGAGCGCGCGGCGACCCACCTCGGCGAGCCGCTCGAACCGGTACGCGTCGACATCGTCCGGATCCACCGCCAGGCGATAGCCAGCCGGGTGGAACTCGACCGGATCGTGCTCCGCCGGCAGGGCCTGACGCAGCCGCGACACCTGGGACTGGAGCGCGTTGGCCGCGCCTCGGGGCGGATGCTCGCCGTACAGGCCGTCGATCAGCCGCTCGGCGGAGACGACGCGGCCCACGTCGAGCAGGAGAAGTGCCAACAGCGCGCGCACCCGCGGACCGCCGACGGGAATTTCTCGCCCGTCGGCCAGCAACACCCGAGTCGGCCCCAGGACGCGGAAACGCATGACATGGATTGTCGCCCAGTGCCGGCCAGCCCGGGACGGGTGGCGTCAGCTCACCTCGCCGGCCCCGTCGTGTTGGCGGGTCAGCTCGAACTCGTCCGGCGGGCCGCCCCCGGCGGGAGGAATGGGATGCGCCGCACCGGGCGCGGAGGCGGCGACCCCGGAGTCCGTCGTACCCGGCGGCGAGGGGACGGTGTGCACCCCGCCCTGGACCGGTCCGGTGGGCCGAGGAACCGGGCCGGTGCGAGTGGGCGGGGCGCACTGCCTGGTCAACCAGTCCAGCCCGCGCCGGCGGGCTACCACGGTGAGCCGGTCACCCGCGAAGATCACCTGCCGGGGGTCGAGGTCCTTCCACCAGATCGTCTTGGCACCGCCGGCCGGGGTCCGGGCGATGAGTCGGACCTGCCCGTCCCGGTTGACCATGTCCAACGGTCGGCCGTCCAGTTCGGAGCCGGCGGCGACCGGCACCTCGGCCACCGGCAGCGCGTGCCGGTCGACCGGGATCGTGGTGATCACCGCGCGTTCGGTGAGCGCCCCGATGAAGGCCGGCGCAGCCAGGTAGGAGACCGAACGGGACACCCCGAGCGCGAAGGTCTCCTCCACCCGTTCGGCGAAGTCGCCGTCGAAGAAACGCAGCACCACCCGCAGGTCGGCACGGAGATCGCGGGCCGCGAGCGCCGCCTCCAGGTTGGCGACGTCGTCGGTGGACGCCACCACCAGCGCCTGGCAGTCGGCCACCGACGCGGCGACCAGCGTCTCCGGCAGCGCGGCGTCACCTACGATCAGCGGCACCTCCAGTTGACGGGCCAGTGCGGCGCCGCGCGGCTCCGGGTCCTTGTCGATCGCCACCACCTCGACGTCGTACTCGCGGAGCTGGGCCATCACCCGGGTGCCGACGTTGCCCAGGCCGATCACCACCACGTGCCCGGCCCGGGCCGGTTGCAGCCGGCCGGTGTGCAGGGCCAGCCGGGCGTTGACGATGCCGTCCACCACCACCGCGGTGATCAGCGGGATCAGCGCCAACCCGGCGAGGTTGAGCACCACCTGCATGATCTGCGCGTCCGCCGCCTTGGTGGTGTCCGGGTCGGCGCCGCTGAGCGTGGTGACCAGCGTCAGGTACAGCGCCTCCAGCGGGGAGACATCCTCCGCCCGGGAGATCAACATTCCGAGCAGCGCGATCAGCGCGAGCACCAGCATCACCGCGATGCCGATCTTGCGGGTGGCGAAGCCGCGTACGGCCCGCAGCAGCACCGCCACCGGGCGTCGACGACGGCGTGCCCGGACCAACCGGCGGGCGGCGACCTCGGTGCCCGGTGGCTGCCCGGTCGCCTCGGCGAGCACCAGATCGGCGCCGGCCTGCTCGGCCGGCAGCAGCTCCACCCCCTGCGCCTCACTGAAGTCGGCCAACGCGCAGACCACGTCCTGCGCTCGGACGTCGGCCCGACGAGCCACCCGCAGCGTCTTGTCCCGGTGCTGGAAGGAGTTCGGGTCGACCTCGCCGAGCGCCGCGGCCACGAACGCCGGCGCGGCCATCTCGGCGTCGGACAGCACCTCGACCGGCGCCTTGAGCAGTTTGCGCACGCCGTCGGCAAGGGTGCCGTTGAACATCCGCAGCACCTGACGGACCCGCTGGTCGACGGCCTGGGCGCAGAGCGCGGCGTGCAGGTTGCCCACGTCGTCCTGGTGCAGCAGGGCCAGCCCGGTCGCCCCGGCCAGGCCGGCGGCCTCGAAGGTCGCCACGTCCAGCCGTTCCGAGCGGATGACCCGCACCCCGCGGAGCCCGGCCACGTCCGGCCCGTTGCTGCGGTAGCGCTCCGGCACCACCACGGTCACCCGGGCGCCGCCGACCGGCAGATCCGATTCGAGCATCGCGCGGGCCACGTAGTAGGCGAGCGCGTCCCGGCCGCAGATCACGTAGTGCGGTCGCGGATCGCCGGCGGACCGCAGCCGCCAGTTCCACTCGACCGCCCGTCGCGCCCGGTCCCGCCACGGCTCCGCCATGCCCGGATCGTAATCAGCACGGCCACCCTGGGCGACCCCGTCCGGATCATCCCCCGACCAGGCATGCCGGCTCCGGCGACGGGTAGAGCAGCGCCATGCAGACCTTCCTCCCGTACGCCGACTTCCTGGCCAGCGCGCGCACGCTGGACCAGAAGCGGCTGGGCAAGCAACGGGTGGAGGCCATCCAGGTGCTGCGCGGGCTCACCCGGCCCGGATACGGCTGGCGGAACCACCCCGCGGTGAAGATGTGGGCCGGGTACGAGGAGGCGCTCACCCGCTACGGGCTGGACATGTGCGCGGTCTGGTCCGAGCCGGGCCGGGCCGACACCTGCGCCACCACGCTGACCGTCGACCTCGCCGCCGCCTGCGGCGCCGGCATCGTGCGTACCCAGGACGAGCTGGCCGGGGCCGGCGAGCTGCCACCCTGGCTGGGCCGCGACGACCTGCACCTGAGCCACCGTTCGTCCCTGCTGCGCAAGGACCCCGCGCACTACGGCCCGATCTTCGGCGACGACGTTCCCCCGGACCTGGAGTACGTCTGGCCCGACTCCGACCGCGTCCGTCGCTGCCTGCCGAGCGATTGAGCGGTCGGTGCGGCAGACTGGAATCTCCGTCAGGCGGGGAAGGTACCCATGGCGCTGTCGCAAGTGGTGGGTCGGCTCATCGGCGTACGCCAGCATGAGGTGGACCCGGGCGGTGGCGGCGCGGACCGCGTGCCGGGACCGGTCGCGGCGGTGGTGGTGGGTGGCGGCATCGCCGGCATGTCGGCGGCCGTGGTGCTGGCCGAGCGCGGTGTGGCGGTCACGGTGCTGGAAAGTGCACCCACCCTCGGCGGCCGGCTGGGCGCCTGGCCGGAGACGCTCGCCGACGGCATCCAGCAGAACGAGCACGGCTTCCACGCGTTCTTCCGGCAGTACTACAACTGGCGGTCCATCCTCCGCCGCATCGACCCGGACCTGGGTTTCCTCAAGCCCATTCCGGGCTACCCGATCCTCAGCGAGCAGTGGCCGACCGAGGAGTTCGGCAAGTTGCCGCCCGCACCCCCGACGAACCTGCTCGCGCTGCTGCTGCGCAGCCCCAGCCTGCGCCTGGCCGACCTGCGGCTGATGGACCGGGACGCCGCGCTGCCGCTGCTCAGCTACGACCCGGTCCGCACCTACGCCGAGTTGGACGACACCACCGCCGACCAGCTGCTGGCCTCGCTGCGGCTGCCGGACCGGGCCCGGGCGATGCTGTTCGAGGTCTTCTCACACTCGTTCTTCAACCACGAGGCGGAGATGTCCGCCGCCGAGATGGTCGCCCAGTTCCACTTCTACCTGCTCGGCAATCCGGAGGGGCTGGCGTTCGACTGCCCGGACGAGGACTACGCCACCGCGATCTGGGAGCCGCTGACCCGGCACGTGGAGAAGCACGGCGGCCGGGTGCACACCCGATCGGCCGCGACCGGGGTGCACCGCGACGCCGACGGCTGGCGGGTGACGACCGCCGACGGCGGCGGTCACCGGGCGGACCACGTGGTGCTCGCCGTCGACCCGCCGGCGCTGGCCGCGCTGGTCACGGCCTCCCCCGACCTGACCGGGCAGGCGCCGGAGCTGGTGGCGCGGATGGCCGCGTTCGGCACGCCCGGCCCGCCGTACGCGGTGGCCCGGTACTGGTGCGACGGGGACGTGGCCGCCGAGCGCGCGGTGTTCAGCGGGGTGTCCCGGCAGCCCACGTTGGACTCGGTGACGCTCTACCACCGGCTGGAGAACGAGTCGCGGCGCTGGGCGCAGCGGACCGGCGGATCGGTCATCGAGCTGCACGCGTACGCCTGCGAGCCCGACGTGCCGGCCGAGGAGCTGGCCGAGCGGATGCGCCGCGAGCTGGTCGCGCTCTGGCCGGAGGCCGCCGGCCTGCGGGTCCGCGAGCTGCGCGCCCGGGTGGAGGCGCAGGCGCCGGCGTTCAGCCCGGGCAGCCATGCCTGGCGACCGGGGGTACGCACCGACGCGACCGGCCTCTATCTGGCGGGCGACGGGATCGCCACGGAGTTCCCGAGCGCGCTGATGGAACGCTCCGCGGCCACCGGGATCATCGCCGCGAACCACATCCTGCGGGCCGAGGGCGGCGCGGCGGAGCCGGTGCACTCGGTCCGGCCCCGGGGTCTGCTGGCCCGGCGAGGCGCGACAACCTAGCAAAGCGGGCATATGCCGCGTTCTGCTGCCGTAGCCTGGATTGATCATCCGTCGATCGGACCGGGCGGGAGGGCAGCGGAGATGTCACCACTGCACCGCGCCGACACGCAGAGCGGTTCACCGGTCGAGGAGTTCGGCCGGGACGACGCGTACCCGCTGATCCGCGACGAGCGCGCCTGCATCGTCACCGCGTTGCGGCTGGGCTGGTGGATGGCGGACGCGTACCACCAGGGGCAGCACGCCGAACTCGGCCCGGCCGCCGAGGCCGGTTCTCCGGCCCCACCGGCCAAGCTGTCCAACTTCACCGAAATGTCCGCGCCCCGGCGGATGGGCATGTACCTCGACGGAGTGGACGTCGCACTGGGCCAGATCGCCGAGCTCACCCGGCACGCCGGACCACTACCGGAGACCTCGGCCACCCGGGCCCGGCTGCCCGACCTGGACCGGCCCGGACCCGTCGACCCGGGGCCGCTGCTGCTCGCCCTCGACGACCTCAACATGGAGGTGCTGCGCTGGGCGATGGCCACCAACCACCGTGTCGGGCTCGCCTACCGGCTGGGTCGGTCGCTGGCCGACACCGTCCGGCCCGGTGACGCCGCCCAACTGGCGCGGCGCTTCGGCGGCCGGCAGATCCAGATCAGCCGGTGGCTGGAGGAGCTGGCCACCGTGCTGCCGCCGTACTCGGCCGCTGTGGTGCGCCGCTCGCTGGCCACCTGGGCGAACGCCGTGGACCAGGCCGGGCGGGGCGACCCGGCCGCGCCGACCCTCGCCGATCTGGCCCGGGAGCTGCGCAACCAGGGCGATCTGTGGCGTGGCGTGCTGACCGGCGGACTGCATCCGCGTGACCTGCTCGACGAGGAGGACTACGCGGTCGTCGCCCGGAACCTGATCATCCGGGACCGCCGGCTGGTGGCGCAGGCGGCGCGGGGCATCTTCTGGCCGGTGCTGGTGCCCCTGCTCGCGGTGCTCTTCGCGGTGGTCGGGGGGAGCGCCGCCGCGGCGGCCGGCTCGCCGACCACCCGGGCCACCGTCGCCCTGCTGGGCCTCGGCGCCGGGCTGGCCGCCATCTGGCGATCGGTCTCCGGGCCCGCGCTGGCGGTCGCCGCCGAGGTCAACCGGCCACTGCTGGACAGCGAACTCGCCGCGCGGATGGCCGTGCGGGTGGACCGCCCGCTGGCCACCGCCCGGCAGGCGGCGGGGGCCACCGCCCGCAGGAGCCGGCAGCGCCGCCCGGCGGAACCGGACCGGCGATCGAAATACGTTGCCCCTCTCTCCCGTGCCGACCTACCGTGAGCGCGCAAGGTCAACCACCGCCACGGGAGCAGATTATGACGATGTCGCACGTCACCACCGTGCCATCGGTGCTGCCCAGCGACGGTTGCCGAGCGGAAGGTCCCCGAGCGGGCCGGCCCGACTGACGCGTACCCGTACGCGCCGAGCCGCCCGTCCGACAGCCGGACCGGGCGGCTTTTCGCTGTCCGGAGCAGTTCGTCCGTCACCACCTTGGAGGGAGATCCCGGTGGACGCCGTCCTCGTCATCAACGCCGACCTCGGCCCGCTGCACCGGGTCACCGTCCAGCACGCCGTCCGGATGCTCTGCCGCCGGGTGGCCGAGATCCACGAGGCCGAGCCGGACCAGGTGATCGGGGTCTTCCCGATGCCCCGGGTGGTGCGGCTCGTCCGCTACGTGGTCACCCGCTGGCGCTTCAGTTCCGGACCGGCCTGGTCCCGGGCCGGTGTCCTGCGCCGCGACGACCGCTGCTGCGCCTACTGCGGCGGCCCGGCGTCGACCATCGACCACATCCTGCCGCGCTCCCGGGGCGGCCGGAACACCTGGCGGAACACCACCGCCGCCTGCTACGGCTGCAACCAGCGCAAGGGTGACCGGACGCCGGCGGAGGCGGGCATGCCGCTGCGCCGGGAGCCGGTGAACCCGGGCTGGGCGGCGCTGGCCGGGCGGTGACGGACCGGCCGGCGGGAACGGGGGGCCGCGTCGGGGGTACGCCTCCGATGCGGCACCCGCCGGCCCCCGGTCAGCCGGCACGCTCCTTGACCTTCGGCTTCGGACGGCCGTTGGCGCAGTGCACACGGATCTCGCTGCGGTGCTCAGCTGAGGTCAGCTGGACCTCGACCCGCTTCGCCGGGCCCGGCTCGTACGGCTCCGCACGGTAACCGGGTGCGGGCGTCACCGCGAGCACCTCGGCGGACGCCCCCAGGCAGCGGACGGTGACCGTTCCGCCCAACGCGTCCACCGGCACCCCCGGAC
>NZ_RCVI01000213.1:0-20771 GCF_003667455.1 Micromonospora sp. CV4
CGTCAGGAGTCCCGATGCACCGACGTCGACGCGGCTCAGCGATCCTCGCCCTCGGCCTGATTGCCAGCCTGCTCGTCCCCAGCACCGTGACGGCTCCCTCGGCCGTCGCCGCCCCGTCCGGCGGCAAGAAGGTCATCGTCCAGCTCTTCGAGTGGAACTGGCCGTCGGTGGCCAGCGAGTGCCAGAGCACCCTCGGGCCGAAGGGCTACGGCTACGTCCAGGTCTCGCCCCCGCAGGAACACGTGCGGGGCAACCAGTGGTGGCTGGCGTACCAGCCGGTCAGCTACCGGATCGAGTCCCGCAAGGGCACCCGGGCCCAGTTCCAGTCGATGGTGAACACCTGCCACGCGGCCGGGGTCAAGGTGCTCGTCGACGCGGTCATCAACCACATGTCCGGGCAGGACGCCGGCGGCACCGGGTGGGCCGGCTCGTCGTACTCGCACTACGACTACCCGGGCATCTACCAGACGCAGGACTTCCACCACTGCGGCCGCAACGGCGGCGACGACATCGCCAACTACAACGACCGGTACGAGGTGCAGAACTGCGAGCTGGTCAACCTCTCGGACCTGAAGACCGAATCGGACTACGTCCGTACGAAGATCGCCGCGTACCTCAACGACCTGCTCTCCCTCGGCGTGGACGGGTTCCGGCTGGACGCCAGCAAGCACATGCCGGCGGCCGACATCGCCGCGATCAGAGGCAAGCTCTCCCGCTCCGCGTACATCGTGCAGGAGGTCATCCACGGCGCCGGTGAGCCGATCCAGCCGACCGAGTACACCGGCAACGGTGACGTGCACGAGTTCCGCTACGGCAAGGACCTCGCCCGGGTGTTCCGCTCGGAGCGGCTGGCGTACCTGCGCAACTTCGGCGAGGGCTGGGGGCACCTGCCCAGCGGGCCGTCCTCGGTGTTCGTGGACAACCACGACACCCAGCGCGACGCCGGCGGGGTGCTCACGTACCGGGACCGCGGGATCTACGCCCTCGCGAACGCCTTCATGCTGGCCTGGCCGTACGGCTCGCCGACCGTCATGTCCAGCTACACCTTCAGCAACCGGGACGCCGGCCCGCCCTCGGACGGCGCGAACAGGACGTTGAACACCACCTGCTACTCGGGCTGGGAGTGCGAGCACCGCTGGCCGGTGATCGCCAACATGGTCGGCTTCCGCAACGCCACCGAGGGCGCCGGCGTGGCCAACTGGTACGA
The DNA here is from genome assembly GCF_003667455.1 of Micromonospora sp. CV4. NCBI lineage: Bacteria > Bacillati > Actinomycetota > Actinomycetes > Micromonosporales > Micromonosporaceae > Micromonospora > Micromonospora sp. CV4. The sequence goes on from NZ_RCVI01000213.1 coordinate 1,208, forward strand.
CAACGGCAACAACCACATCGCGTTCAGCCGCAGCGGCAAGGGCTTCATCACGGTCAACGACGAGGACTCCGCGGTGAACGGGCGCTCGTACTACACGGGGCTGCCCGCCGGCCGGTACTGCGACGTCATCCACGGCACGTACGCGGGCGGCACGTGCAGCGGCCCGGTGATCACGGTGGACGGTAACGGATGGTTCGCCGCCAACGTGCCCGCGCACGACGCCGTGGCCATCCACATCGGCGCTCGCGTCTGAGCCGCCGGGGCCCCCGGGCCGGAATCGCCGAACCGGGGGCCCCGAACCGCATCCCGTCGTAGAGTGCTTTGGTGCCGTTTGACCGAATGACCCCGTCCCGTCGCCGGGGCGGCTGGGTGGCCGCCGCCGTCGCCGTCGCCGCGCTGCTGATCGCCGCGCTGCTGGTCGGCCAGGCCCTCACCCCACGCTCGGCGACCACCGACCGACCTGTTGCGGCGGCGGCCGATCCGACGCCGAGCAGCATCGAGCAGAGCCCCGAGGAGTCGGTGCCACCGGCCGCTCCCGCCCCGGACGGGCTACCGGTCGTCGACTACGACCCCGCTCCCAAGGGGTTCCCCGCCGACCCGGCCACCATGGACACCACACCCCTGACCGAGGGCGTGCACCCGACCCGGCGGATCGCCGCGTACGACGCACCCGGCGGGCGTCCTCTGGCCTTCCTCGAACCGACGCTCGCCGGTGTCGAGCTGACCGTGCCGATCGCCGAGCGGCGGGCCGGCTGGACGGCCGTCCTGCTCCCGTCGGCCAACCGGCGGCTCGCCTGGCTGCCGTCCGGCGGGTTCGACACCGTGGCGCTGCGCGACCAGATCGTGGTGGAGCGCAAGGTGCACCGGCTCACCTGGTACCGGGCCGGCAAGGCGGTGCGCTCCTGGCAGACCAGCCTGGGCCAGTCGGGGCAGGAGACCCCACTCGGGCGGACCTTCATCCTGGGCCGCACCCCGCCGCCGCAGGACGTCTACGGCGGGGTGGACATCTACGCCCTCGGCTCGGTGCCCGACGACCCCTCAGCGGTGCCGGCCAGTCTGCGCGGCGCGCACATCGGCGTGCACACCTGGTACAACGACGACGAGCTGGGCGAGAACACCACGAACGGCTGCATCCGGATCACCCGCAGCGGCCAGCGCGAACTGCTCGCCGAGGTCCGCCCCGGCAGCAGCCTGGTGGTGGTCGACCAACTGCCCACCCCGCCGCCGACGGCCTGAGCGGCGTCCGTCATCCGCCGAGCAGCCAGCCGTTCTGCTCGGCGATGCGGACCGCCTCGGCCCGGTTGCGGGCGCCGGTCTTGCCGATCGCCGCCGAGAGGTGGTTGCGCACCGTCCCCTCGGACAGGTGCAACACCCCCGCCAGGTCGGCGACCGCGCCACCGCCCCGGGCCGCCCGGAGCACCTCGGTCTCCCGCTCGGTCAACGGGCTGGCCCCGGTGGCCAGGGTCTCCGCGGCCAGTGTCGGATCCACCACCCGCAGGCCGGCGTGCACCCGGCGGACCGCCTCGGCGAGCTGCCGTGCCGGCGTGTCCTTGACCACGAAGCCGTTCGCACCGGCCTCCATCGCCCGGCGCAGGTAACCGGGTCGACCGAAGGTGGTCACCACCAGCACCCGGCAGGTCGGCAGCGCGGCCCGCAGCGCGGCGGCGGCGGCGATCCCGTCCAGGCCGGGCATCTCCACGTCCAGCAGGGCCACGTCGGGAGCGGTCCGGCGGGCCTCGGGCACCACCTCGTCGCCCCGGCCGACCTCGGCCACCACGGTCAGATCCGGCTCCAGCGACAGCAGCGCCGCCAGCGCGCCACGGACCAGCGCCTGGTCATCGGCGAGCAGCAGTCGGATCGGCCCGGACGGACCGCCGGCGGAGCCGCTCACCGGGCGTCCACCGGCGCGTGCACCCGCAGCAGGAAGCCGCTTCCGTCCGCCCGACGACCCACGGAGACCGCGGCGTCCAGCCGCCGCGCCCGTTCCCGCAGGCCGACGAGCCCGTGCCCACTGCCGTCGGGGGTGGACGGACCCCGGCCGTCGTCGCTCACCTCGACCCGGTCCGGGTGCACCCGGATCGTGCAGCACCGTGCCCCGCTGTGTCGGACCACGTTGGTCACCCCTTCCCGCACCGCCCACCCGAACAACCGGTCCCGCTCGGCCGGCAGCGCCGGCACGTCGGCCGGCAGGTCCGCCGCGATTCCCGCCGCGGCGAGCGCGGAGCGGGCGCCGGCCAGTTCCCCGGCGAGGGTCACCTCGCGGTACGCCCCGACCGTCTGCCGCACGTCCGCCAGCGCCGCCCGGGCCAATCCCTCCACGTCGGCGATCTCGGCGGCGGCCCGGTCCCGGTCCACCTCGATCAGCCGGCCCGCCAACTCGGCCTTGATCGCCACCACGGTCAGCGAGTGCCCGAGGATGTCGTGCAGGTCGCGGGCGGCTCGGGCCCGCTCCTCGGCGACCGCGAGCCGGTGGATCTCCTGCTGGGCGGCCTGGAGCTCACTGTTGCGTTGAGCCAGCCGGGACACCCCGAACATGGCGAACGAGGCGAGCAGCACCGCAAAGACGATGGTGCTCTCCGCCTCCCACCCCGGCACCAGCCGGGACGCCAGGACCGGGGTCACCGCGCAGAGCACCACGGTGGCCAACGCCTCCCGGAACGGCAGCAGGAACACCGCCGCGGCGGCCACGTAGACCAGGGTGGCCAGCCAGTCCCCGCCGGTGCCCGGGATGCTGGCCACTCCAACCGCGAGCAGCAGCAGCAACCCGGTCCATGCCCGGGGCACCGGGATCGGCAGCAGCGACTGGCGCAGTCGGCGGGCCCACTGGAACAGCAGCACGTACCCGAGGCCGAAGACGATCAGCGCGGCCACGCCGACGACCCGCCGCCACGGCTGTGGCTGGTGCAGCGCCGTGGCGAGCGGCACGTTGAGGAAGAAGAGCCATACCGCGGCCAGCAGCCAGCCGGTGAACCGCCAGTGGCGGTTCGCCGGCCGGGCCTGCCCCGTCGAAAGATCCATCGGGTCCACGCTAACGGTCGGGGCGGTCAGACCCGAGCGGTGTCCCGGCGGAAGAGCCGGGCCGCGCCGACACCGAAGACCAGGGCCCAGAAGGCGATGTTGGCCACCGCGGCCATGCTCACGCCCGCACCGGTCAGCGGGGCGCGGGACAGTTCGCCCACGCCGTACACCGGGGTGAACTTCGCGACCTGCTGGAGCACGTCCGGCAGCACCTCGAGCGGGACGAAGAGCCCGCCGAACATGGCCAGCACGGCCAGGATCGGGCCGATGAACTGCATGACGTTCTCGGCCGGCACCAGATAACCGATGAAGAGGCCGAACGCGGCGAAGACCAGCGAGCCGAGCCACGCGGCGAGTCCGGCCAGCAGCCAGACGTACGCCGGGACGCGGACGCCGGCTGCCGCGCCCACCAGGAACTCGACGACGACCGCGAGCAGGCCGAGGGCCATCGCGGTGATCAGCTTGGTGGCCACGTACGCGGTCGGACGCAGCGGGGTGAGCCGCAGCTGCCGGCTCCAACCCAGCGCCCGCTCGGTGGCCACCGCCCCGCCGGCGCTGGTGGTCGCCACCATCGCCGCGTAGACGGCCAGGCTGATCATGACGTACGCCGTCACCGGACGGCCGTTGTCCAGCGTCTGCCCGCCCTGCGGCAGGCCGAAGATGAGGAAGAAGAAACCCGGCATGATCAGCGTGAACGCGAGCGTACGGCGGTTGCGCAGCACCCTGCGCAGCTCGATGCGCAGCACGGCCGGGGCGAACCCGCCGAGGGCGGGCAGCCGGCGGTCCGGTTCGTCGGGCCGGTCGGTACGGGTGGCGGCGGGGGTGGCCGGCAGGGTGGTCATCTCAGGCTCCGGTGTGCTCGGTGGTCAGGGCGAGGAAGGCGTCCTCGAGGTTGCGGGAGGTGATCTCCACGTCCCGGGCCGTGGTCCGCGTGAGCAGGTGTCGGGCGATCGCGTCCGAGTCGCCGGTGCGCACGAGCACGCTGTCGCCGCGTACCTCGACGGCGTCCACGCCGGGCAGCGCGGCGAGCGCGGCCTGGTCGGCGCCGGGCAGGGTGGCCCGGACGGTGCGGCCGGCGGCCAGGTTCTTGATCTCCGCGGTGGTCCCGTCGGCGACGACCCGCCCCTGCCGGACCAGCACGATCCGGTCGGCGTACGCGTCCGCCTCGTCCAGGTAGTGGGTGGCGAAGATGACGGTCCGGCCGGCGCGGGCGTCCCGGCGCAGCGCCTGCCAGAAGTCCCGTCGACCCTCGACGTCCATGCCGGTGGTCGGCTCGTCGAGCACCATCAGGTCCGGGTCGGGCAGCAGGGCCAGCGCGAAGCGCAGCCGCTGCTGCTGGCCACCGGAGCAGCGCCCGACCACCCGGTCGGCGATGTCGGCGATCCCGGCCCGCTCCAGCACCTCGGCCGTCGGGCGGGTGTGCCGGTAGAAGTGTCCGGTCATCTGGACGGTCTCACCGACGGTGAGGTCCTTGAGCAGCCCGCCGGTCTGGAGCACGGCGGCGACCCGGCCCCGGGCCACCGCGTCGTCCGGGGTGCCGCCGAGGAGGCGGACCGTGCCCGCGTCCGGGCGGGCCAGCCCGAGCAGCATGTCGATGGTGGTGGTCTTGCCCGCGCCGTTGGGGCCGAGGAACGCCACCACCTCTCCGGGCTGCACCCGCAGGCTCAGCCCGTCGACCGCGGTGACGGCGCCGAAGGTCTTGGTGAGGCCGTCGAGTTCGACGGCCGGGTGCGTACTGGTCATGTCACTCATGCTCCGGCGGCGCGGGGGCCGGTACCCGGAGCGGTCGTCACGTTCCGGCCGTGACATTTGTCAGGGGCCGTCCCGGCGGCTGCTGACGCCGCCCCCGGCCGCGGTGAGCACGGCGGGCCTGGCCGATACGGGGCGTGACGCCCGCGCGAGCGGGCACCGCGACGAGCGTGATGACTCAGAGGCATAACTATGCCTCTGAGTCATCACGGTCACCAGGACGTCCGCCACCGCACGCCGACCCGCCGGCTCCCAGCCGGTCCCGAAAGACGGCACCGCCCAGAAGGCCGCTACCAGGCTCAGAACGGCGAGCCCGGGCAGCGGCGGCCGTTATCGCCGGTCCGGACGGCGGAGGATTTCCGCGCACGGCAGCGGGTAACCGCCGGGCCGGACGCCGCGACAGGGGGAACGCGATGGGTGCCACGCCGCAGGGCCAGGTCGACACGGTCGTGCTGATCCACGGCCTCTGGATGACCCCGCGCAGCTGGGAGGGGTGGGCGCAGCGGTACGCCGCCCGGGGCCTGCGGGTGCTCACGCCCGCCTGGCCCGGGATGGACCGGGAGGTCGAGCGGTTGCGCGACGACCCCGCCCCGATCGCCGAGCAGAGCCTCGCCGGGATCGTCAAGCACTACGACGGACTCATCCGGACGCTGCCCCGACCGCCGATCATCATGGGGCACTCGTTCGGCGGCCTGATCACCCAGATCCTGGTCGACCGGGGCCTCGGCGCGGCGGCGGTGGGAGTGCACTCCGCGCAGGTGAAGGGTGTGCTCAAGGTGCCCCTGAGTCAGCTGCGCTCCGGCTTCCCGATCCTGCGCAGCCCCGCGAACCGGCACAAGGCCGTCCCGTTCACCCCGGACGACTTCGCCTACACGTTCGGCAACGCGATGAGCCGTGAAGACTCCGACCGGGCCTGGCAGCGCTACGCCGTCCCCGGCGCGGGGCGGGTGTACTTCGAAGGCGCGTTCGCCAACGTCGACCCGCGCTCACCCGCCCGCGTCGACACCGGACGCGACGACCGCGCCCCGCTGCTGCTGATGGCCGGCGAGGTCGACCACGTGGTGCCGCCCTCGGTGGTCCGCTCCAACGCCACGCTCTACCAGAAGTCCCGGGCGCTCACGGCGTACCAGGAGTTCCCCGGCCGGTCACACTTCACGGTCGGGCAGGACGGCTGGGAGCCGATCGCCGACTACGCGCTGGACTGGGCGCTGCGGGCGGCGGCGCTGCCCCGCGAGGCGACCATCGCCAGCGAGACCCCGCGCCGCTGAGCTTCCGTGGTGTCGGCGCCCTGTCGGGCGCATGGGCGGGCCGAGCGGGGGTAACGGGCAGGGATGAGGGCGAGCTTCCGGCTTGGCCGGATCGCGGGTGTGCCGGTCGGCGTCAACTGGAGTGTTCTGGTCATCTTCGCGCTGATCGCCTGGGGGCTGGCGGCCAATCAGTTCCCCCGGTCCTACCCCGACCGGTCCCCGGTGGCGTACACCCTCGCCGGCCTGGCCGCAGCGGTGGTCTTCTTCGTCGGCCTGCTGGCCCACGAGGTGTCCCACGCGATCGTCGCCAAACGCAACGGGCTGGAGGTCGGGGGCATCACGCTCTGGCTGTTCGGCGGGGTGGCCGAGCTGAGGGGCGAGCCCCGCGACCCGGGCGCGGAGTTGCGGATCTCCGGCGTCGGCCCGCTGGTCAGCCTGCTGCTCGGGGCCTTCTTCGGCGTCATCGCCGCGCTGCTCGCGCTGGCCGGGCAGGGTGGCCTGCTGCTCGGGGTGATGGCTTGGCTGGCCGGCATCAACGTGCTGCTGGCGGTCTTCAACGTGCTGCCGGCCGCGCCGCTGGACGGTGGGCGGCTGCTGCGCGCGGCCGTCTGGAAGGCCACCGGGGACCGCACCCGGGCGTCGGTGGTCGCCGCGCGTGCGGGCTGGGTGCTCGGCGCGCTGCTCATCGGTCTCGGGCTGTGGCAGTTCCTGTCCGGGGTGGGCTTCGGCGGGCTCTGGCTGGCGCTGATCGGCTGGTTCCTGATCGGGGCCGCCGGCATGGAGGAGCGGCAGGCCCGCACCGGCAGCGCGTTGCGCGGAATCCGGGTCGGCGAGGTGATGACCCCGCAGCCGCAGACCGCCTCGGCGGAGATGACCGTCGCCGACTTCGTCGACCACTACCTGTTCGCGTATCGGCATTCGGCGCTGCCGCTCACCGAGGACGGCCGGCCGACCGGCCTGGTCACCCTGGACCGGGTGCGGGGCGTACCGGCCGACCGGCGGGCGTCGACCACGCTGGCCGAGGTTGCCTGCCGGGCCGACCAGCTGGTCCTCGCCCAGCCCGGGGAGGAGCTCAACGACCTGCTCCCCCGCCTCAGTGAGTGCGCCGACGGGCGGGCCCTCGTGGTTACCGACGGCCGGCTGGTCGGCATCGTCTCACCCAGCGACATCAGCCGCGCCGTCCAACGCGGCACCCTGCGCACCAACCAACCCACGCCGGCCGCACCCCGCTGATCAGCGGGGAAAGTAGGTGTCCAGTTCGTCGGTGCGGAACTTGCCGGTCGGGTCCAGGCGGGCCAGCAGGGCGGCGAAGTCCGCGTACCGGGGATAGCTGGCGGCGAGCGCGGCCGGATCGGTCGTGAAGACCTTGCCCCAGTGCGGACGCGGCGCGAAGGGCGCCAGCCGTTCCTCCACCGCCGCCAGCACGGGGGCCACCGCCACCGGATCGCCGATCCAGGTGAAGTGCACGGCGAGGCTGTCCCGCTGATGGTTCGGGCTGAGCCACAGCTCGTCGGCCGCCACCGTCCGCAGCTCGCACACCTGGAGCACCGGGGCGATCAGGTGCGCCACGTCGTCCAGGGCGGCGAGGGCATCGGCCGCCGCCGCGCGCGGCAGGTGGTACTCGGACTGGAGCTCGTCGCCGCTGCTCGGGGTGAAGCCGAGCTTGAAGTGCGGCAGCCGCTCGTGCCACGGGCCCGGCACACCCAGCTGCACGGTGCAGTTCTCTGCCGGCATCCCGAGCACCGGATGGCGCGGCTCGTCGGCGGCGGTGGTGCCGAGCCAGTCCGCCGGGGGCGGCGGCTGGTCCGTTCGCTGCTTGCGCCACACCTCACGCAGTCGCGGCGCGCGCCAGTCGGTGAACACGCTCACGCTGTACGCCGAGCCGAGCGCCTCGTCCAGCGCCTCCCGGGGCAGGTCGAGCCGTACGTACTGGCGCAGCTCGAAGGTCGGCGCCACGTCCAGGGTGACCCGGGTGACCAGGCCGAGCGCGCCGAGGCCCACCACCATCCCGGCGAACGTGTCCCCGTCGGTGTCCCGGTCGACGCGCAGCAGGTCGCCGTCGGCGGTGACCAGCTCCAGGGCGGCGACCGAGGTGGCCAGGTTGCCGTGGGTCTGACCGGAGCCGTGGGTGGCGGTGGCCACCGCCCCGGCCACCGAGATGTGCGGCAGCGAGGCGAGGTTGGGCAGCGCGTACCCCTGGGCGTGCAACCGCTGGGCGACGTCGCCGTAGCGCAGCGCGCCGGTGACGGTGACCCGCGAGCGCTCGGCGTCCACGTCGATCGCCGCGGGCAACCCGGCCAAGCTGACCAGGTCGCCGTCCGTGTCGCCGAACCGGTTGAAGGAGTGCCCGGTGCCCACCGCCCGGATCCGGGAGCTGCCCGCGACCAGCCGGCGCAGCTCGTCCATGCCGGTGGGCCGGTGGAACGCCCGCGCGGCGTAGCGCACGTTGCCGGCCCAGTTACGTCGCGGTACGTCGGCCGGAGCGGTCGGCGCCCCGCCGTGTTCCGGTGCGATCACGGTGCGGTCTCCCGATCGGTGGATGAGTGGTCGGCCAACGCGGCGACGAGAGCGTCCAGCACCGTGTCGGCCTGGAGCCGGCTGTAGCCGCGCTGGGCGATCAGCAGGCCGGCGGCGCGGGATCGTTCGATCTCCGCCCGGGCCGCCTGCCGGGTCTGCGCGTCGCCGGACACCAGGGCGTCCTGGCCCCGGCGGATCAACTGGTCGACCTGGTCCATCCGGTAGCCGCGCAGGCCGGTGGGGAGGTCGGGGTCCGCGAAGGCGGCGCGGCGCAGCGCGGGCAGGTCCACGAACCGGCCGCCGGCGTACGTGGTGAGCGCGGCGGACACCTGCTCCGGTTGCTCCCGGACCTGGTCGAGGACGAGCAACTCGATGGCGGGCCGGCCGTCGACGGGATGGCGGGCGGTCACCCGTGGCCCGACCGTCACGCCCGGCACGGGCACCAGCAGCAGCCGCGGCGGCACCGGGCGGCCGTCGCGCCGGGGTGGCTCGTCCAGGACCAGCGTGTCGACCTCGGCCCACGGGATCGACCGGCGCAGGCCCGGTCGCCGGATGGTCAGCCCGTCCGCGCCGATCCCGAACCGGAACGGCCGCAACGCGCTGAACAGCGCCACGACGCCGAGCGCGACGGCTCCCGCCGCGATGATCGTCCGTAGCAGGGCGTCGTCGCGGGGCAGGGCCAGCAACACCACCCCACCGAGTACGCAGACCAGGGCGAGCACCAGTGCCCCCCGACTCCGGCGCAGTTCCACGCTCGGACCCCCGTTCATGACCGTGGCGTCGGTCCCAGCATCGTCCGACAGACGGGGGGCCACGGACACCGGACGATCGGGCACGGTTGTTCTCGCCATCGTCGGGGAACCCTACGCCCATGAGCAGCTACCGTGATCCGGCCCTGCGGGGCGACGTGTTCCCCTCCGAGGAGGAGCTGGACCCGACCGGCAGCGGGTTCGAGCCGGCCAGCGCCCCGCCGGACGCCTCGTCGGCGAGCCATCCGGCGCCCACGCCCGGGCCCCGCCCGACACCGGCGCCCGCGCCCGCACCGACGCCGGTGCCGACCCCCGGGCCGCCGCCGCGCGTCCCCGGCGTCGCGCCGCAGTCGATCGTGACCCGCCATCTGGACGGTTCGGTGGAGGTCGCCACCGACCTCGACGGCGACGGCGTCGCGGACATCGTCCAGGTCGACCTGAACGGCGACGGGGTCGCGGACGTCACCTATGTGGACAGCGATCGGGACGGCCGGCTGGACACCGTGCTGAGCGATCCGGGCATGGTCGGGACCGGCGGCGGGGCCCGCCGAGGGGCCTGAGCGGGCTCAGAGCTTCGCCATCACCTCGCTGGCGACCAGTTCCAGGTGCTCCAGGTCGCTGAGGTCCAGCACCTGAAGGTAGATCCGCTGACTGCCGATCTCCGCGTACCGGCCGATGGTGTCGAGAACCTCGGCGGGCGTGCCGGCCACGCCGTTGGCCCGCAGCTCGTCCGGGTCGCGCCCGATGGCGGCGGCCCGGCGGGCCACCTCGGCGTCGTCCCGGCCGCAGCAGAGCACCAGGGCGTTGGACCAGACCAGCTCGGCCGGGTCCCGCCCGATCTCGGCGCACGCCGCGCGGACCCGGTCGAACTGCGCCGCCGTGTCGGCCGTCGAGGCGAACGGCAGGTTGAACTCGTCGGCGTAGCGGGCGGCCAGCCGGGGGGTGCGCTTCGGGCCCATTCCGCCGAGCAGGATCGGTGGGCGGGGTTGCTGCACCGGCTTCGGCATGGCGGGCGAGTCGCTGATGGGGTAGTACCGGCCGGCGTGGTCGAACCGCTGCCCGGGCGGCGTGGCCCAGAGCCCGGTGATGATCTCGAGCTGCTCCTCCAGCCGGTCGAACCGTTCGCCCAGTGCGGGGAACGGGATGCCGTACGCGGTGTGCTCGTCGGCGTACCAGCCGGTGCCGATGCCCAGCTCCACCCGGCCGCCGCTCATCTGGTCGACCTGCGCCACGGTGATCGCCAACGGACCGGGCAGCCGGAAGGTGGCGGCCGTCATCAGGGTGCCGAGCCGGATCCGGCTGGTGTCCCGGGCCAGGCCGGCAAGGGTGGTCCAGGCGTCGGTGGGGCCCGGCTCACCGCTCACCGCGCCCATCATCAGGTAGTGGTCGGACCGGAAGAAGGCACCGTAGCCGGCGTCCTCGGCGCAGCGGGCCACGGCGAGCAACTGGTCGTAGCTGGCGCCCTGCTGGGGTTCGGTGAAGATCCGCAATTCCATGCTCCGAGCATAGGAAGCCGCACCCTGTGCCGCTCCGGTACCGCGGGGCCTGGTCATATGCTTTGACAGTCATATGAACCCTGCGGCATATTGGAGCTGTGTCCGTCGACGCCTTCACCGTCCTCGCCGAGCCCACCCGGCGCCGGATCCTCGACCAGCTCCGCGACGCGGAGCGCAGCGTCGGCGAGCTGGTGGACAGCCTCGGGGTCAGCCAGCCGGCCGTCTCGAAGCACCTGCGGGTGCTCCGCGAGGCCGGCTTCGTCTCCTGCCGGATCGCCGCTCGACGACGCATCTACCGCCTCGACCCGGGCCCGCTGCGGGCGGTCGACGGTTGGCTGGACCCGTACCGCCGGCTGTGGAACCGGCACCTGGACGCCCTGGAACGACACCTCGACAGTCAGGAGCAGTGAATGGACCGCAACGCCTTCCGCCCGAGCCCACCCGGCGAGGTGCGCGCCGAGCCCGCAGACGGCGGCGCCACGCTGGTCTTCGTCCGCGACCTGCGGCACCCGCCGGCCGCCGTCTGGGCGGCGCTGACCGACCCGGCACGGCTCGCCGAGTGGGCGCCCTTCCTCGCCGACCGGGACCTCGGCTCTCCCGGCGCCGCCGTGCTCACCATGGTCGACGGCGAAACCGCCATCCCGGCCTCGGCGACGGTCCGTCGGGCCGAGCCGCCGCACCTGCTCGAGTACACCTGGGGCGACGACCTGCTGCGCTGGGAGCTGAGCCCGCTGGGCAGCGGCACCCGACTCACCCTGCGGCACACCGTCGCCGACCCGGGCGTGCTGCCGATGGTCGCGGCCGGCTGGCACCTCTGCCTCGACGTGGCCGACCGGCTGCTCGACGGCGACCCGGTCGGCCCGATCCGGGGGGCCGAGGCCCTCGACTTCGGCTGGTCCGAGCTGCGCGACACGTACGCCGACCGGCTCGGCAAGGGCTGACCGGCCGCGGCGGTGAAGCCCCACACCGAGCCGGCACCGAACCCCGGCGCGGTCAGACGTACGGCCGGGTGGCGTACGCGGTCCGCAGCGCGGCCAACCCGGCCGCCTTCGGCGACAGGGTGCCCCACCCGGAGTTGAAGTAGTTGGTCCGGACGATCCGCGGCCCACGCTCGGCGTTGAGCTTGGCCACGGCCGCCGGAACGGTGGCGATCCAGGCCGGTTGGTTCGGGATCTCAGCCGACCGCACTCCCCACTCCGCGATGATCACGGGCCGGGACAACGCGACCGGGCCGAGGTCCGCCACCGCCCAGTCCTTCGTGCGGCGGAACCGGGACAGCGCGGTGTCGTTGGCGTTGGTGGCGTAGGCGTTCCACTGGAGGAAGTCCAGCCGGGACATCAGTGCCTCCGGATGGGTGCGCTGGAAGCAGGCGCGGTCGAAGCCACCGAGCCCGATTGAGAAGGTGGTGCCGGCGGGCAGCGTCCGCGCCTTGAACCAGGTGAGGATGTAGTTCATCGCCTGCACCGCCCGCGCGTCCGACTCGGCCCAGGTGTACGCCTTGCTGTCCTCCGTCGTGCCGAACTCGTGATCCGTGTCCAACTCCGAGGCGAGCTGGATGTTCACCCCGAAACCGAGCGTGCGGTACTGCGCCAGTGCGCGGTGGAACAACCCGTCACACTGGCCCCTGAGCACCTGGCCGTACCCGTACGCCTTCGGCCAGGTGGTGCCGGGGCGCTGCTGGATGGTCATCGACGGCCCCGGCACGGTGTAGCTGGTGCCGTCCACGGTGAAACTCTGCGGCCCGGCGTTCGGGGCGCCGTAGTGCTTCAGTTCCAGGACCATGTTCATCTGCACCCCGGCCTTGCCCAGGTTGATCAGCCAGGGCCGGTTGTAGCCGGGGAAGGTGTAGCCGTCGGCGAAGCTGCGGTACTGGGTGAGCGAGCGGAAGTTGCCGCCGGCCATGTCGGCGGTCGGGTCGGCCCCGCCGGACAGGTAGTAGCCACCGAGCACCGGCGGGCTCAGCGCGTAGTTGGCGGTGGCGGTCGCGGTGTGTCCGGCGGCGTCACGGACCTGGACGGTGACCCGGGGCATCACGCCACCGCCCGGTACACGGCGACCGAACCGTTGTCGGAGACCCGGGTCCAGGTACGTCCCGAGTCGTCGGTGACGGTCAGGGTGAGCGGGTCGATGACCGCGGTGACCTTGACGGGAGCGCTGCTGTTCCCCTGCGCGTCGGTCACCACGATGGTGACGGTCAGCGGCTTGGTGTCGGTGTCGGAGTAGGTGACGGTCAGCAGCATCTGGTCGCCCGGTGAGTAGACGGATGCGCTCAGGGCTGCGATCGCGGTGGGAGCGGCCATGTCGGGGCCCTCTCTCTGCTTCGGCTGCCGGACCGGCACGCGGATGAGCGATGCCGGACCGGGCGTGATCCACGGTGCGAAAGGCCGGCGGGCACGGATAGGGCGGCGCGGCCGGTGGACGGCGTCGCCAGGCTGCCGGAGGTAGACGACCTTGTCCCGATGGGCGATGGCACCGCTGCGGGCGCCCGGAGCGGTGCGGGCGGCGCGGTGTGGACGATGCTGTCCCGACCGGGCCGGAGGAATGGGATGTGGCCCGCCATCCGTCCGCCTCGCCACCTGCCCCAACAGTGCTCTACCAGGGGCTTTACCGTCTTGTCCGGTTTGCGACAGCCCTCCGGAGCGCGCGACCGCCGGTCACGTTACGTCGCTGCTACCGATGCCGACCGCCGGGCGGGCCGACTAGCGTTTCGGCGGTCAACATCACCTTTGGAAAGCATGTGACGTGCGCAAACTGACGTACTACATCGCCACCAGCCTGGACGGGTTCATCGCCGGCCCGGACGGCGAGTCCGACTCCTTCGCGTTCGAGGGGGACCTGGCCGCCGCCATCCTGGCCGACTACCCCGAGACGCTGCCCACCCACGCGCGGGAGCCGCTCGGGATCGCCACGGCGGCGAACACCACCTTCGACACGGTCCTCATGGGCCGCGCGACCTACGAACCGGCCCTGGCCGTCGGCGTCACCAGCCCGTACGCCCACCTGCGGCAGTTCGTGTTCTCCCGGACGCTCGACCAGCGCGACCCGTCGGTGGAGATCGTCGCCGACGAGCCGGCGGAGTTCGTCCGCGCGCTCAAGAGCCAGGACGGGATGGGCATCTGGCTGTGCGGCGGGGCGACGCTCGCCGGCCAACTCATCGGCGAGATCGACGAACTGGTCATCAAGCGGTACCCCGTCGTCCTCGGCTCCGGCATTCCCCTGTTCCGGGCGCCCTTCGCCGTGGCGAGCTTCGCGCTGCGCGACACGAGGGTCTTCAACACCGGCACCACCATCTCCACCTATGCCAAGCACTGAAAGAGGACCGATGCTGTTCCGCGCCACCACCGAGGCCGATCTCGACCGCGTCACCGGCTTTCCCGTCGACGATCCGGTCAGCGCGATCGACGCCGACCGCTACCTTGACGAGCTGGGCCAGGGCATGTACCGGCCGGAGTGGACCTGGATCGCCGAGGACGAGCAGCGGGTGGTCGGCCGCGCGCTGTGGTGGGGGCAGGCCTCCAGCGCGCACCCGATCGCCCTGGACTGCCTGCACGTCGAGCCGTCGGTCGCCGACCGTACGGGTGTCGCGGCCGGCCTGCTCGCCGCGGGCCTCGCGGCGTTCGCGCGGGACGGCGCGCCGAAGCCGCCGCTGTACAACCTGACCCTGCCGAACGGCTGGCGGGACGACGAGTCCGTTGCGGCGGCGGTGGCCTGGCGACGGGACGCGGCGCTCGCGGTCGGGCTGACCGACGAGGTGGAGCGGCTACGGCTGGAGTGGACGCCCGAGGTTGGGGTGCCGGCCACCAGCGGCCGGCTCGTCTTCTCCGAGGGCTCCGACGAGGAGTTCCTCGACGTGTTCCGTCGGATCGCGGTGGGCAGCCTGGACAGGGAGACCCGCCGGAACCTGGCGATCAAGAGCCCGGAGGTCACCGCCCGGGAGGAGATGGACTTCTACCTGGACTGCCCGGGCGAGCGGGCGTGGTGGCGACTGGCCCGCACGGCCGATGGGACGCTCGTCGGGCTGGCGATTCCGTCCGCGACGCCGTACAACCGCAACGTCGGCTACCTGGGCGTCGTGCCCGAGCTGCGCGGGCGGCGGTACATCGACGACGTGCTCGCCGAGATCACCCGGTTCCACGCCGAGCAGGGCGCCGAGCTGATCACGGCCACCACCGACACGACGAACGTGCCGATGGCCGCGGCGTTCGCGCGCGCCGGTTACCGGACCGCGCAGATCCGGCTGCTCTACTCCGCGCCGGAGTCATGACGAGAGCACCGAGGCGAGGTCGGTGCGGGAGGTGACACCGAGCTTGGGGAACGCCCGGTAGAGGTGGTGCCCCACCGTGCGGGGGCTCAGGAACAGTTGTGTGGCGATCTCCCGGTTGGTCGCGCCCGCCGCGGCCAACCGGACCACCTCGCGTTCCTGGGGGCTCAGCCGGCTGAGCGGACCACCCAGGGACGGCTCCGCCACCTCACCGCTGGCCCGCAGCTCCGCACCGGCTCGCCGGGCCCAGGGCTCGGCGCCGAGAGTCGCGAAGGTGTCGAGGGCGTCCCGCAGGTGGCCGCGCGCTTCGAGTTTCCGGCGCGCGCGGCGCAGCCACTCTCCGTAGAGCAGCCCGGTGCGGGCCCGGTCGATGGCGATGCCGTCGCGGTGCAGCCGCACGGCCGAGGTGAAGTGCTGCTCCGCCTCGGCGTCCGGCGTGGTCAGGGCACGACAGCGGTGGGCCAGCGCGGCGAGCGCCGGACGGCCGGTCGCTTCCGCCCACTCGTGGAGCAGGCGCGCCGGTTCGGCGGCCCGCTCGGGTCGGCCGGCACGTACGGCCGCTTCGACGAGATCGGGCAGCAGGAACGCGCCGAACAAGCGGTGACCCGAGGCCACCCGGGCCGCCTCGAACCGTTGCAGCGCCACGTCGGCGCGGCCGAGGCCGAGGTCGAGCAGGCCCAGCGCCCACAGTGCGTCCGCCGTTGCCCGGCCGACGCCACGCGGCTGCGTGTACACCATGGCGTCCCGCGCCAGCCGCTCGGTCTGCTCCTCCTCGCCCCGCACGGCGGCCAGGACGGCCAGGACGGCGCGTAGGTGCGCGGCCCGGTGGCTCAGGTCGTACCCCTCTGCCAGCCGGAGCCCCTCGGCGGCGTGTGCGGACGCGTCGTCGAGCCGCCCGAGGGTCAGCTCCACCCGGGCGAGCAGGTGCAGTGCGGTGGGCAGCCACCCACCCATGCCGTTGTCCCGGCAGTGCTCGACCGCCTCGGCCGCGATCTCGTACGCGGCCTCGTCATCGGCGCTGAGGTGGCAGTAGATCCCGGTCATCAGCCGGTCCATGAACCCGGCATCGGTTCGACCGCGCGCCGCCACGAGCGGTCGGAGCGCGCGCAGGGCGCCGGGCACGTCGTCGGTGAGCAGGCGGGCCGGCACGGCCAGCACCGGCTCGGTCGGTGCCCGGCCCGCGACCGCCTCGATCAGCTCCGCGTTTCCCGAGGAGAAGGCGGCGTGCAGGGCGTCCACCAGCAGCGCGGGGAGTTTGTCTGGCCGCCGGGCACCGATCTGGTCGGCGCAGTCGAGCAGCATCCGGCCGGCGACGTCTGGACTGCCGTACCCCAGCTCCACCACCGCCCGGACCCGCGCGAGGTCCGCGGCCAGGCCCGGGTCCTGCGGCGCCACCTCGACCATCGCCGCGAGCCGGCCGCCCCGCTCGTCCTGGCCCGCGTCGGCCGCGGCCTGTGCGGCGGCGACGAACCGGCGGGCCCGGCCTTCCGGTTCGGCCGTGAGCTGGGCCGCCCGCTCGTACGCCGCGGACGCCGACGCGAGCGCCTGCCGTCCGCCCGCCCAGATCGCGACCCGTTCCAACTCGTCGGCGATACGCTCGTCCGGCCCGGTCGCCGCGGCGGCCAATTGCCAGGCGCGCCGATGCGCGTGCTCGGGTGCGACGAGCATCGCCGCCAGCGCGCGGTGGGCGGCGACGCGATCGGCGTACGGGCTGCCCTGGTACGCCGCGTACCGGATCAGCGGATGCCGGAAGCGCAGCGCGTCGCCGGTCAGCACGATGAGGTCGGCGCGCTCGGCCGGCGCCAGGTCAGCGACCGTCGCCTGCGCGGCCCGCAGGATCAGGTCGAGTGTTCCGGTGTCGTCCGCGGCGGCCGTCAGCAGCAGCGTCCGGGTGGCCTCGGGGAGCCGGCGGATCTGCTCCAGGAAGGCGTCCTGCACCCGGTTCGACGGTGCGGACAGCGTCAACGGGCTGAGCTGACCGGCACGCTGCGTCGGGGTCAACGCGGCGGAGAGTTCACGCAGCGCGAGCGGGTTGCCCTGCGCCTCGTCCATGATCCGCTGGCGCACGTACGGCGACAGGTCCGCGACCAGCGCCGCGGCGGCCTCCGGGTCGAGTCCCGCGAGGTGCAGCGCGGGCAGCCCGCCGATCCCGGCCACGCCCGCGGCGTCCCGGGCCGCGAAGATCAGCACGACACCCTCGACCTGCAAGCGGCGGGCGGCGAACGCAAGGGCGTCCACCGATGCGCGGTCGAGCCACTGCGCGTCGTCGACCAGGCAGAGCAGCGTTCCCTCGCCGGCGGCCTCGGACAGCATGCTGAGCACCGCCAGACCGATGACGAACCGGTCGCGCACGGTGTCGTCGGTGAGCCCGAAGACCGCGCGCAGGGCCCGCGCCTGCGGGCCGGGTAGCTGGTCGACGAGGTCCAGGACCGGCAGGAGCAACTGGTGCAGGCCGGCGAAGGCCAGCTCGGTCTCCGATTCCAGGCCGTCGATGCGCAGCACCCGCATGGCGGACGCCTGGGCGGCGGCGTAGTCCAGCAGTGCCGTCTTGCCGATGCCGGCGTCGCCGTGGATCAGCAGAACGCTGCTCGCGCCGTCCCGGGCGTCCGCCAGCATCCGGTCGATCCGGTCACGCTCCGTCGCCCGGCCCCGCACCACGTACCCCCGTCGTCACCGCCCCCGCCGGCCGCCGTTCCATCGCCGGCAAGCGATGAAGCCGCAGGTCAGGCACCTCGAAGAGGCACCTGAATCTAGCTCAGCAATCGGCCGACACTGAACGGACCCCGGCTTGGCCGGTACGGCGGTGCTACTCGGACGCGACGCCCCGGACGGCCCAGGCCCGCGCGGTGAGCCGGATCGAGCCGTCCGGTTCGACCGGCAACCGGGCGGCCAACAGCTCCCGCAGCGCGGCCCGGCCCGGTTCGGCCAGCGTCGTCACGTACGTCGGAGCGGCGCCCTGCCCGCCGAGGAACGGCGTCCAGTAGTCGGCCAGGTCGGCGAAGACCGTGGGTACCTCGACCGGCCGGACCGACACCTCCCCCAGCCCGGCGTCCACCCACAGCACCCGGAGGGCATCGGGCTGACACACCGTGAAGCGGCGCCCCTCGTCCAGCTCCGCCGCGACCGGGTCGAGCTCCGCGGCGGCCGCCCAGAAGTGACGCATCATCGCCATGCCGTCGGCGTAGTCCCACACGTACGCGGCCACCACACCCGCCGGCCGGACCACCCGGGCGAACTCGGCCACCGCCCGCGCCGGCTCGGGGACGAAGTTGAGCGCCAATCCGCTGACCACCACGTCCACGGCCCGGTCCGGCAACGGCAGCGCGCGGGCGTCCCCGGCGTGGAAGGTCGCCCGGGCATCAACGACACGGGTACGCGCACCAGCGAGGAACCCCTCCGACCGGTCCACTGCGGTCACCCGGCCAGGAGCCCCGTTCGCGAGAATCGTCGAGGTCAGCGCACCCGTGCCGCAGCCCACGTCCAGCCAGTGCCGGCCGGGTGGCACGTCCAACCCGCGCAGGAAGTCGGCCGCGACCAGGCGGCTCCACCGACCCACGTACGCCTCGTACGCGTCGCCGTCCGCCCACACCGGGTGCGCCATGCCGGAACGATACGACGGTTTCCGTCGCTCGGTGACCCGCCGACGCGTCGGTGGATCAGGTGGCCGGGCGCTCAGTCCAGATGCTCGCCGGGGGCCGTCTGGAGCAGCCAGGCCAGCGGCATCCGCGCCCGTTCCTCGTAGCCGCCACCCGCGCCCAAGCGGTGCAGGGTGACCGTTTGCGCGGTGTCCCGGTCCACCACCCAGTACTGCGGGATTCCGGCCGAGGCGTACTCGCGGACCTTGGTCACCGAATCCATCGCCTCGGAGCCCGGTGACACGATCTCCACCACGAGTACGACGTCCGCCACCGCAGCCCAGACGCTGCGGGCGGGCGGCTTGCGCCAGACAGTGAGATCGGGGATCCGGCCACCGTCGCCGTCCGGGCCGGAGATCCGTACACCGGCCGCCTGGAGCACCTGGTCGGCGGGCCACCCCGCCATGATCAACCAAGCGAAGAGCCGACTGGCGATCATGGCGTGTTCCGAGTCGGGCGGCGGCATGACCGACAGGACCCCCTCGGGGCTCGTCTCATAACGGTGGCCGTTCGGGTCGGCGGCGTTCATCGCCGCCACGTCGTCGAGCGTCACGACGGCGGGCATGTGCATGCCGACGGCCTCAGCGCTCATGCCCCTCATCCTAATCGACCAGGGGCGTCGACCTCGGTGGTGCGACGCGGCCCGGTGCGATGTCCACCTGGGGACGCGCGATCACGGTCGCGCTCCGGACGGCCGTACGCCAGCCCGGCGTCGCATCAGTCCCGCTCGTGGATCCTGGCCAGCTCCGCGGCGAACTCGGCGTCGGTGAGCGCGCCGCGTTGGTGTTGCCGGGTCAGCGCGTGGATGTCGCGCCGCCTGTCGGCGCTCGCCCCGCCGGGGGCCGTACGGGTGCGGGGGACGCCGGCGGGGCGAGCGCCGACAGGCGGCGCG
>NZ_RCVI01000156.1:0-20683 GCF_003667455.1 Micromonospora sp. CV4
CGGGTCGGCTGCCGCCGGTGATCCGGCCGCCGACCTCGCCCCCCGGCTCCGCGCGGCGGTGCGGGTCCGGCTCGCCGCCACCGCGGCGCTGGGGGTGGCCCTGGTGGTCGGGCTGGTGGCGCTGCTCGGCCCGGTGCTCGCCGGTCAGGTCGACGGCCGGCCGGTGGACCCCCGGCGGTACGTGGAGCCGCCGCAGGTGCAGACGCTGGACGAGAACCCGTTGATCCGGATCTCCGGGTGGGCCCTGAACCCGGAGCAGAAGCTGCTCGACGTGAGCACGGTCCGTCCCGGCGCCGTGGCACCCCCGGCCGGCGGCGCACCGAGCGGCGGGCCGGACGGCGGCACCGACGGCAAGCCGGGTACGGCGGACGACGGCACCGACAGCGTGCGGATCCGCCTCGCGGTGCTCAGCGACTACGACGGGGTGACCTGGCGGGTCGGCGCGACGTACCGCAACGCCGGTCGGATCCTGCCGGCCACAACGCCGGCCCGGGACAGCACGGTGGAGACGGTCCGGCAGCAGATCACCGTGGCCGACCTCAGCGGCCGGCTGCTGCCCGCCGTGGCGACCCCGACCGAGGTCAGCGGCGCGCGGGTGGCGTACGACCCGGCGACCGGGACGCTGATCCGGCCGGAGGGGCTGACCCCGGGGCTGCGGTACACGGTGACCTCGGCTCGGGAGAAGCCGGACAACAACCTGCTGGCCACCGCGAACGTTCCCGCCGGCACGGAGGTGGCCCGGGTGCTGCGGGTCGCCGAAGGCGTGCCGGACCCGCTGCGCCGGCTGGCCACGCAACTCGCCGAGGAGAACGGCGCCCCGTACGCGCGGGCGGCGGCGATCGAGCAGTTCCTGGCCGAGCACTACCGGGTGGTGGCGGACGCGCCGAGCGGGCACGCGTACCCGAACCTGGGCTTCTTCCTCTTCGGCCCGCGCAACGCCGGCGGGCAGCGAGGCACCTCGGAGCAGTTCGCCGCCGCGTTCGCGGTGCTCGGGCGGCTCTCCGGGCTGCCCACCCGCGTGGTGGTGGGCTTCGAGTCCACCGGGCAGGGGCCGGTGCGGGCCGGCGACGCGTACGCCTGGCCGGAGGTGCTCTTCGACGGCTTGGGCTGGGTGGCGTTCGACCCGCTGCCCCGCCCGGACAACGAGCCGAGACCGGTGGAGGAGGACTTCCGCCCGACGCCGGAGGATCCGCCGCCGTCGGAGGCGCCGGCGCCCACCGTGGAGCCGACCGCCTCGCCGGAGCCGGTGGCCGCCCCCGACGGGCCGGCCGGCCAGGGCGGGGTGTCCACTCCGGTGCTGGTCGCGGGCGGCAGCGGTGGTCTGCTGCTGCTGGTGGGGGCCCTGCTGCTCACTCTGCTGGCGATGCGCCGCTCGCTCACCCGCGCTCGGCTCGGTCGGGGCGATCCCGGTCAGCGCATCGCCGGCGCCTGGCGGGAGGTCACCGACGCGCTCCGGCTGGCCGGGCGGCCGGTCGGGAGCGACCTGGCCGCCACCGAGGTCGCCGGGCACGCCCGCCGGGCCCTGGCCGGCGCCCGAGCGGGCACGGTCGGCGACGGGCCGGCGCTCGACGGGCCGGCGGTCGACGAGTTGGCGGCCCTGCTCAACCAGGTGGGCTTCGCCCCGGGTGCCGCAACGCCCGACCAGGCCGCCCGGGCCGCCGAGGTGGCAACCGCCTACGTGGCCACCCTGCGTTCGGCGCGCCCCTGGTGGCGCCGCCTGCTCTGGTCCGTGCACCCCACTCCCCTGCGCCGCGCCCGCCGGTCCCCCCGATGAGCAGGAGCCTGACCGACGGGCCCTCCTCCCCTGCGAAGGGGAGGGCGTTCCCGTCGCTGGGGGATGACCGGGTTGCCCATCCGGTGGCTTACTCAACGGCAAACTGAGGGAACGACGACCGGCGATCAGTGGACCTTGCGGCCCGGCCTGGGCCACAGCCGCAGACGACCAGGGTGGAGCGTTGATGAACCCGCACTACGACGACTTTCTCGCCGACCACTACACGTGGATGTTCGGTGCGCCCTACCCGGCCCTCGTCGAGGAGCAGCTTGGTGCTCTCCGTCGCGCCGGCGTCGCGGAGCCGAGCGGCACCGGCCTGGCGGTCGACCTCGGCTGCGGCTCGGGTTTCCAGTCGGTCGCGCTGGCCAGGTTGGGTTATCCGAGCATCCTGGCGGTCGACAGCAGCGCCAAGCTCCTCGCCGAACTGGAGCTGCACGCCACTGACCATCCGGCGATCCGCGTTGTCCACGACGACCTGAGCCAGGTCGCGGCGAACCTCCCGGCCGGCACCGTCGAACTGGGGGTATGCATGGGGGACACCCTCACCCATCTGCCGGACCGCCGCGCCGTCACCCAACTCTTCGCCGATCTGTCCGCGGCGTTGGCTCCGGGCGGTCGCCTCATTCTCAGTTTCCGTGACCTCACCACGAGTCTCACCGGGACGGGCCGGTTCATTCCGGTGCACGCCGACGCCGACTCGATCCTGACCTGTTTCTTGGAGTACGAGCCCGACGTCGTCACCGTCCACGACCTGCTTCACCAACGCAACGGCCAACGTGACTGGACGCTGTCCGCCAGTTCCTACCGCAAGCTGCGCATCGCGCCGGAGTGGGTGGCCGACCAACTCACCGAGGCCGGCTTCCGCGACGTCCACCAGGCACCCGCACCCCGGCGGATGACCCTGCTGACCGCCGTACGGCAGGAGTCATGACCGCTGCAGCCGGCGGATGAGTTTGCGCATGCCGGCCTGCCAGCCGTCCGGGTCCTCGGCGCGGCGGCGCGCGTAGTCGGCGACCTCCGGGTGCGGCAGGATCAGGAAACGCTCCTCGGCCAGCCCGGCGATGGTCGCGTCGGCGACCTGGTCCGGAGTGAGCACCGCACCGGAGGCGGCGATCACCCGGGTGCCCAGGTGCCCCTCGACGATCCCGTCGGCGAGCATCGGGGTGTCCACCCCCTGCGGGCAGAGCGCGCTGACCCGGATGCCCCGGTCCCGGTAGGTGATGGCCAGCCACTCGGCGAAGCCCACCGAGGCGTGCTTCGTCGCGGTGTACGCGGCATCGCCCACCGCGGTCAGCACACCGGCCGCCGAGCAGGTGTGCAGCAGGTGGCCGCCACCACGGGCGAGCATCCCCGGCAGCACCGCGCGGGCGGAGTAGACGTGGGCGAGGACGTTGACCCGCCACGCCCGATCCCAGCCGGCGTCGTCGACCTCCACTCCCCCGCCGGTGGTCACGCCCGCGTTGGCGCAGAACAGGTCGATCCGGCCGTACCGCCGCTCGGTGTCGTCGACCAGCGCGCGGACCTGATCCTCGTCGGTGACGTCGAGTGCGGTGGCGTGCGCGACCGGGCCGATGCCCTCGGCCACCGCGCGGGCCGCGTCGCCGTCCAGGTCGGCGATCACCACGGCGGCCGCGCCCTCGGCGGCGAACCGGCGCGACAGCGCCGCCCCGATGCCGCCGGCGCCGCCGGTGACCACCACGATCCGGTCGGTGAGGTTCACGTCGACGCTCCTACGGGGTCGGTGCCCAACTGGGCGATGAGGGTGGTCAGCGCCGCGGCGCCGCCGGCGGTCACCTCCGGGGTGGGCAGCAACGCGAAGACGGGCACGTCGACGCCGGCGTCGGCGTAGCGGCGCACCTCGGCGCGGCAGTGCTCCGGGGAGCCGTGCAGCACCAACGCGTCGACGACCTCGTCCGGCACGGCGGCGCCGGCGCCGCGCCGGTCACCCGCGGCCCAGGCCTCCCACATCGGCGCCAGCACCTCGTCCCGGCCGAGCCAGCGGTGGAACTCGGCGTACGCCGGGACGGTGAGGTAGCTGGTGATCAGCCGGCGGCCCAGCTTGCGGGCGTACCCGGCGTCCTCGGTGGGGCAGACGAAGATCCGGGCGGCGACCTCGAAGCCGGCTCGGCGCTCGCCCAGTTCGGCGAGGGCGCGTGGCACGTCGTCGGCGCTGAGCCAGTTGAGGATGACGCCGTCCGCCTCCGCGCCGGCCAGCCGGAGCATGCCCGGGCGCAGCGCGGCGAGCAGGATCGGCGGCGGTACCGCAGGCGGCCGTTCCAGGGTGAACCGGCGCACGGTGAAGGTGTCGTAGACCTCGTCCACGGTCTCGCCGCGCAGCGCGGCGCGCAGGAAGCGCAGCACGTCCCGGGTACGCCGGAACGGCTGGTCGAACCGCACGGCGTTCCAGTCGCGTACCAGCACCGGCGAGGACGCGCCGATGCCGAGCGCGAACCGGCCCGGGGCGGCCTCGGCCAGCGCCGCCGCGCTCATCGCCAGCAACCCGGGCCCCCGGGTGAAGACCGGGGTGATCGCGGTGCCCAGCCGCAGCCGGGGCTGCCAGGCCGCGGCGAGCGCCAGCGGGGTGAACGCGTCGGTCCCGGCGACCTCGGACGACCACACGTCGGTGAACCCGGCCTGGTCGAGCGTCGCGTAGACCGCGGCGTGGTCGGCCAGCGGGATCCCGCCCAACGGCACCGTCATGCCCCATCGATTCGTCACCGATCGATCGTGCCCGTTGACGGGGCCCGCGAGCAAGATCCCCGAACCGGGCGGATTTGCCGGTATCGGGCCACCCGCCCCCTCGGGCGGTGTTACGACTGCCGGGTGGACCGCACCGCCGGCGCAGGCCGCTGATCGTGGGCTTCAAGGCAGCCGGACGCCTGGAGCCGGTTCCCGCGGCGGGCGAGCCGGGCCGGCCCACCTTCCTGGAACTCTTCTTCGACCTGGTCTACGTCTTCGCGCTGACCCGGATCACCGCGCGCGCGTTCGAGGACCTGACCCACCACCCGGGTCGGGCGCATGGGTGGGCGGCGGTCACCGGGAGCGGCAAGACACTGCTGTTGCTGCTCGCGCTCTGGGCCCTCTGGCAGGGCACCGCGTGGACGACCAGCCGGTACGACCCGTACAAGCTGCCGCTGCAGTCCGTCGTGATGACCGCGCTGGTGTGCAGCATGGTGATGGGAGTGGCGATCCCCCGCGCGTTCAGTCAGACCGCGTTGATGTTCGCGGTGGCGTACGTGGTCGCGCAGGTGTCCCGGCCGCTGATCCTGTCGATCGCGCTGGGGCCGCACCCGTACCGACGGCTGAAGGTGCGGATGGCGGTGGTGTACGGCACCAGCGGCGTGTTCTGGATCGGTGGGTCGATGCTGTCGACCAACATGCAGGTGGTGTCCTGGACGCTGGCGTTGGCCATCGAGTACGTGGCCGGGCGGGCGGGCTGGCCGGTGCCGGGGCTGGGCCGGTCGACGATCTCCAAGTGGGACATCGCCGGCGAACACCTGGCCGAGCGCTACCAGCAGTTCTTCCTCGTCGCGCTGGGCGAGACGATCCTGGTGGCCGGTTTCGCGTACAGCAAAGGACCGTACGAGGCGGGGCACGCGGTGGCGTTCGCGTTGGCGCTGGCCACCACGATCGTGCTGTGGCGGATCTACTTCCAGCGCGCCGGGCAGATCCTGGGCGAGGCCGTCGCGAAGGCCCGGCACCCGGCCAACATCGGCCGGTCGGCGGCCGACACCCACCTGGTGATGGTGCTCGGCCTGGCCGCCACCGCGGTCGGCTACGAGTTGATCATCGAGCATCCGCTGGAGCGGATCCCCGGGTCGTGGCTGGCCATGGTGCTCGGCGGGCCGGCGCTGTTCCTGGCCGGCCGGGCCCGCTTCGAGTACGAGGTGTTCGGGCGGGTCTCCCCGTCCCGGTGGATCGCCATCCTGGTGCTGGCGGCGGTGGCGGTGCCGCTGCTGTTCCTGCCCGGGGTGGTGGCGACGGCCGCCGGGGTGCTGGTGCTGGCGGCCGTCGCGGTCGCCGACGCCCGACGAGCTCGCGGCACCCCACCGGAGGCGGCCGCCACCCCGTTCTGACCAGTCGACTCGCGTGAATGTCAGGTCGGCGGGGCAGGTTAATCTCGGCGGGTGACCTTCTCCCTCGTGGCCCGCTCTGCCGACAGCCGGTTGCACGGTGTCGTCGTGGCCAGCAAGTTCCTCGCCGCCGGGGCGCTCGTGCCGGCCGCGGAGGCCCAGGTCGGCGCGCTGGCCACCCAGGCGCACGTCAACCTCGCCTACCGCCCGCAGGGGTTGACCCTGCTGCGCACCGGGGTGCCGGCCGCCGACGTGGTGGCCGGCCTGATCGCCGCCGACACCGAGCGGGAGCACCGCCAGCTCGGTGTGGTGGGTGCCAGCGGCCCGGGTGCCAGCTGGACCGGACCGGCCTGCCACCCGTGGGCCGGTGGGCGCACCGGCGACGGCTGGGCCGCGCAGGGCAACGTGCTCACCGGCCCGGAGGTCGTCGACGCGCTGGGCGACGCCTGGCTGGCCGGTGCGGCGCTGCCGTTCGCCGAGCGGCTGGTCGCCGCGCTGCGCGCCGGTGACGAGGCCGGCGGCGACCGGCGGGGCCGGCAGAGCGCCGGCCTGCTGGTGGTCGAGCGCGGCGGGGGGTACGGCGGCAGGAGCGACGTGCTGATCGACCTGCGCGTCGACGACCACCCCGATCCGGTGGCCGAGCTGGGTCGGCTGCTCGCCGTGCACACCCTGCTGTTCAGCCGGCCCGACCCGGCCACGCTGCTGGATCTGAGCGGCGCGGTGGCCGACGAGGTGGCGGCGTTGCTCACCGCCCTGGGTCACCCGGTCGCCGACGACGGGCCGGAGGACGCGCTGGTCTCCTGGGCGGGGCTGGAGAACCTGGAAGAGCGGCTGGTGCCGGGGCGGATCGACCCGGTGGTGCTCACGCACCTGCGCAGCGTCGCCCCGCACGTGCCCGCGCCCCGCTCGGGGAGCTGACCGGGGTCAGCTCGCCGAGGACGAGCCAGCGGCAGCGGGTCAGCTCGCCGAGGGCGAGCCAGCGGACCCAGGTCAGCTCGCCGAGGGCGAGCCAGCGGCAGCGGGTCAGCCGCCGAAGGTGAGCCAGCGGAAGCCGGCGGCGTCGACCGCGGCGCGTTCCGGGCCGGTCAACGCCGCCCGCCCGGTGGTCTTGCGGATCAGTGTCAGCTGGTCCCAGCGCAACTCGGCCGGCGCCGGCCGCCCGCCGGTGAGCACGTCGACGATCACCGCCGCCGCCGGCGCGGTGAGCCACGGCGGGCGGTCCAGCGCGGCGGCCAGGTCGAGGCCGTGCACGCCCACCTCGACGACCCGGGTCCGCAGGAACTCGGCGAGGCGCATCGCGTCGCCGTGCCGGGTCCGGACCACCCGCTCGGGCGGCGCCGCGTCGACGGCCGCGTCGGCGGCCCGCCAGACCCGGTCGAGGTCGGCCGGCAGCGTCTCCCTGGACACCTGCCGCGCGTCGCGCCGCCCGCCGGCGATCCGGTCGGCGTCCACCTCGGGGGTGAACTTCGCCGCGCCGAAGTAGGTGGCCGCGTCCACCTCGGGGGTCGGCGGGGCCGGCGCGGCGAGCATGTCGGTCACCCGGCCGATGCCGGTGCGGACGTGCGCGATCAGCTCCCGCACGGTCCACGGCGGGCAGCCGGTCGGCCGGTCGAGGTCCGCGTCGTCCAGTTCGGCCAGGACCTCGGCCAGTCGGGCGCACTCGGCGCGGAACGCCGCACGGGTCGGATCCACGCGCGTGCTCAGCCCTTCACCCGGGGCACCAGCCGGTGCACGACGATGAGCACCAGCGACATCACCACCGCCATCGTGCCGGCGATGCCGGCGGCGCTGCCCGCGTACCCGATGAAGAGCGGTCGGCGGCTCAGCTCGTCGGGTCCGGTGCCACGCAGCTCGACCAACCAGGACAGGGCCAGCCCGGAGGCGATCAGGGCGAGCACGCCGGCGGCGGCGAGCAGCAGGGCGGCGAGCCGGTGCGCGTCGCCGGGGGCGACCTGCGCCTGCTCCCGTTGGGTGATCAGCAGGACCAGCCCGGCCAGCGCCGCCCAGACGCCCACCACCAGGTACGCGGCGACCGCGTCGCTGGGCCGGTGCCAGCCGGCGGAGAGGGTGGCCACCCCGGCGGCCGCGGCGTAGGCGGCGGCGAGGAAGGCGCCGACCGCCCGCACCTTGGCCGGCAGCACAAGCATCAGCGCGACGGCCACCGAGGCGGCCACCGTGGTGTGCCCGCTGGGCAGGCTGTTGCCCACCGCGGCACGCTCCGGGTCGAGGCCGTAGTCCGGCCGGTTCAGCCCGTACTTGAGCAGCTGGGTCGAGACGTTCGCCCCGGCGATCAGCAGGGTCGCGGTGATGGCCAGGGCGATCCGCCCCCGGATGAGGGCGATGAACCCGATCACCGCGGTGGCGGCGAGCAGGGACACCACCGACATCGCGTTGAGGAGCTTGTCCACCGGGCCGTCGATGCGGTCCTGGCCGATCCGGTTGCCGGTCAACGCGACGGTGTCGACCCACTGGCCGATCTCGGTGTGCACGGCCACCCGCCAGACGACGAGAAAGGCGGCCACCTGGACGAGGGCCATGACGACCAACCAGACCGCGGTCCAACCCCTTGCCGTCGCGCGCATCCGCACACCGTAGCGGCCGGTGTCGGCCGGGCGGCCGGTGGCCCACCGAGCGACGGCGGTTAGGTTGGGGCGGAGGCGAGGAGGTGGCGGTGAGCGGCACACCGGAGGGGGACGCCGGCCAGGTCACGCCCGATTCGGAGCGGCGGACCGGGGCCGGCGCGGGCGCTGGCGGGGCGGCCCGGACCGAGTCGCTGACGGATCTGCTGGGCGGGCGGCGCGGCGCCGTCGACGCCACCCTGCCGCCGGTGGCGTTCGCGGTGGGCTGGCTGGTCGGCGGCGAGTCGATCTGGGCCGGGGTCGGCGCGGCGCTGGCCGTCGGCGCGGTGGTCGCCGGCGTCCGCCTGCGTCGGGGCGACCGGCCGCGCTCGGTGCTCATCGGGCTGCTCGCCGTCTGCGTCGCCGCGTTGATCGCGGTACGCACCGGCCGGGCCGAGAACTTCTTTCTGATCCAGCTGCTCTCCAACGCCGCGAGCGCGCTGGCCTGGGCGGTCAGCATCGCGGTGCGCTGGCCGCTGCTGGGGGTGCTGGTCGGCGCGGTGCTGGGTCAGCGCTCCCGGTGGCGGCGTGACCCGGCGCTGCTGCGCGGGTACGGCCGGGCGAGCTGGGTCTGGACGGCGACGTACGTGCTGCGGGTGGCCGTGTTCGTGCCGCTGTACCTGAGCGGGCAGGTGCTCGCGCTGGTGGTGGCCCGGGTCGCGCTGACCTGGCCGCTGGTCGCGGCGGCGCTGGCGGTGAGCTGGGTGGTGCTGCGTCGGTCGCTGCCGCCCGGGCACCCGGGGTTGCGGCACCCGGTTGTCGAGGAGCCCGCCACCCCGACCCGGTGACCTGACCGGCCGAGAGAACAGGGCATAAAAGTGGAGAGGCCGCCACGGGGGGAGCGGCCTCTCCGGTGACGTACGTTACTCCGTCCCGGTCGTCGGCGTGATCCCGCGACGGCCCGAATTTCTGGGCTTTTTCGCGGCAGCCTCCAGTCTGGGCGGTGGGGTGGGCCGGCCGACCCGCTGCGTTGGCCGGATGGCCGGCCCACCCCGGCCTGACCGTGGGTGTCAGGCCGTCCGCCGGCCGGGTCCCGTCGTTCCCCCGGACCCGGCCGGACACCGGGGTGGGCGGCGTGCCACCCACCCCGGCGTGCTGTCAGCCGTTCGGGAACAGGTTGCCGTAGTCGGCGTACGCCATGGCGACGTCGGCCTGGGCCCAGAACCGGTGGTAGTTGAAGCTGGGTTCGGCGCCACCGTTCAGGTACGCCTGCACCTTGGGCCAGTCCGGGTCGTTCTTGTAGAAGGACCGGATGTCCAGGAAGCTCTTGCCGGCGGCGATGGCGTCACCGTTGGGCATCTTCCCGGTCCAGCCCGGCGGGACGTAGAGGCCCTGCCCGCTGGCGGCGTCGTAGGTGTCGTCGAAGCGCCGGTAGTCGCCGCGCTTCTCCGTGGTGGACACACCCTTGGCGTCGCTGGCGGCGTGCAGCGCGTCGAGCAGACCCTTGGCGGTGTTCTTGGCCGCCACGTCGCCCGACTTGGCCGCGTACGCGATCAGGGTCCGGGCGTAGGCGGCGGCGACGCCGACGTCCTGGCCCTTGACGGTGACCTCGACGTGCAGTCCGGTGTTGGGCTGCGGGTTGGTGGGGTTCCAGGTGGTCGGCTGGCCGGTCCACTTCATGTCCGAGGGGATCGACCAGTTGGCGCCGACGGTGGTGTTGGCGATCGCCCAGGGCACCCACTTGTCCAGCAGCGCCTTGGCCTTGGCGTTGCCGGTCTGCAGGTACAGCTCGGCGATCCGCTGCATCGACCAGGCCTGCATGCCGAACCACTGGTTGGACGGCGGGTCGTTGTAGACCGGGTCGACGTCGTAGTACATGCCGTAGAAGGTGGACGTGCCGGCCGGCGGCTGGCCGTAGTTGCCGCCCCAGCTGTTGGTCGCGCCGCCGGCGATGCCGCCCTCGGCGGACTGGAGCCAGGTGTAGAACTCCAACTGCCGCTCGAAGCTCTTGGTCCAGTCGGCGGCCGCGGTCGGCGACTGGGGCTTGAGCTCCGGGGTGTTGGTCAGCGCCCAGGCCGCGAACGGGTTCTGGTAGCCGAAGTGGTTGTGGCTGGAGCCGATCCGCCAGGACCAGTTCTGGTTGGTCTCGTACGCGCCGCCCCAGGCGTAGTACCAGGACATCAGGTAGTGCGCCGAGTCCTTGCCGCTGCCGGCCGGGCAGGCGCTCGCTCCGACGCAGTTGCCGATCTTCTTGAAGTACTTGTCGAACATCGAGTACCGCAGGTAGTCGCCCATCTTGGCGGCCTTGGCCACGGTGGCCGCCACGTCGGCCTGCTTGCCCTGCGCCTTGGCCCAGGTCAGTGCCCAGTACGCGGCCTGCACGGCGCGGGCGTCGGCGTCCGGAGCGTTGGTGTACTTCCACTGCTTGGCCGGGGCGGCCGACTCCTTGATGAACAGGTCCAGGTAGCCGTACTGGCCGCCGGCGGTGAAGGTGTCGCAGGACGGCTGCGGCACGGTCTCCCAGACCGACTCCTGGGTGCCCCGCTGGAACGTGTTGATGTACGCCGGGCGGGTGGTCTTGTCGCCGCAGCGGCCGAAGCCGTAGGTGTTGTCCACGTCGATCAACCAGTGCATGCCGTAGATGTCACCGGTGCCGTAGGTGGACTGCAGCTCGCCGCGCAGCGGGTCCTGACCCACCGACACCGACGGTTCCAACTGCGAGGGGTACTGGCTGGGCAGGTCGTGCTCGGCGGCGTACTGCGGGGTCCCGGCGGCCCCAGCCGTCGGCTGGTCTGAATGATTCGGAATTATATATTTTTCCATTACCGTCCAGGCGTTATTGAACGGCGCCCAGTTCTGGGTCACGCGGCCGTACTGGGCCTCCAGCCAGATCCAGAAGCTGAACGCTTCCGAGGTGGTCTCGTGCCCGTGGTCGGGCGCCTCGACGATCAGCGTCTCGACCGAGTGGTAGGGCACGCCCTCGGGGCTGAAGTAGCCCGAGTTCTTGATCTTGCCGTACTGGTCGAGGAAGCGCGTGACGTAGGTGTTGTCACCGCCGCCGGGGGTGTCGTTGTCCACTTCGGTCGCGGTGATCGTGAGCGGGGCGTAGCCGGTCGCCGAGGCGGTGACGGTGGCGGTGCCACCGGCGGTGTCGGCGTCCTCCGCCGCCGCGACGGTGACCGTGGCCCCGGTGTTCCAGTTGCTCGGGGTGAGGCTGACCGTGGCGGGCGAGACGGTGATGTCGGCGTCGCCGGTTCGGGCCAGGCTGACCGGCACCGTCCCCGTCGGAGCGGCGCTGAGCTTGACGTTGACGGTGGAGCTGCCGCCCTCGGCGACGGTGACCGCGGACGGCGTGGCGATCAGCGTCGGGCCGGAAGCGGCGGTCACGGTGAACGACCGCTCGGCGATGGCGCTGAGGTTGGCGTTGTCGTACGCCCTGGCCTGCACCGTGTAGGCGCCCGCCGGCAGGTCTTCGAGGGTGTAGCCGTACGGGGCCGTGGTGTCGGTGTTGACGAGCAGGCCGTTGCGGTAGAACTCGACCTTGCTGATGGTCCCGTCCGGGTCGCTGGCGGTGGCGGTCAATGGCACGTCGGCCGGCGCCTCGAACGGGCCGGCCGGCACGGTGAGCCCGACGGTCGGTGGCTGCTGCGGCGCGCCGCCGCAGGTGACCCCGTTGACCGCGAACGAGGTGGGCTTCGCGTTGGTGCCGGTGTAGGAACCGTTGAAGCCGATGTTGGTGCTGGCGCCGGTGCCGAGGTTGCCGTTCCACGACTCGTTGGTGGCGGTGACCTGGTTACCGGTCTGGCTCCATCGTGCCGACCAGCCCTGGGTGACCCGCTGGTTGCCGGGGAAGGCGAACGTGAGCGTCCAGCCGGTGAGCGGGTCGCCGAGGTTCTTGATGGTCACGTTGGCGCTGAAGCCGTTGTTCCAGTCGTTGGTCGCGTAGACCACGTCGCAGGCCGGTGCGGCCTGCGCGGCGCCGGCGGGCAGGGTCACCCCGCCGACGGCGAGCGCGGCGGCGGCGATGATCGCCACTCGACGGCGTCGTGCCAGATGTCTCATGAGCGCGGTGTCTCCTCGGACCAGGCCGGGGGTGTGCCCGGCGGGGCGCCCGCCCGCGAGGGTGGTGGTGCGCGGGGAATTCGAGGCGCCGGGAAGGTGGTCTCCCGGGCCCGGGCCGGGGGTACGGCGGTGCGGCCCGCACGGGAGGTCCCGCCGGCTGCGGTGGGGTGGCCGTGACCGGAGGTCGTGCTACCGGTTGCCCTCGGCGGACCCGCGTTCGCGCGATCTGGCTCCTGTCGCGTCGAATCGACAGTGTGCCATGGAAGCGCTCCCACAACAAGCGCACGGCAGGTCGCGTCGACGCCGTGTTTCGATCTCGTTTTGGGGCTTTCACAAAGCCGTGACGGGCGTTACAGTCGCAGCATCATCGATGGGAGCGCTTCCATCGATGATGGTTCCAACTAGAAGATCACCGGGACCGTCTCTGACGGGCCCGGGGAACCAGCCCGAGGGCTGACGACGGGCCAGCCCGGACGCCGCCGTCAGCCATCATCCCGCCACATGGAGGGAGGTGGAACCAGAGCCACTCGCGTGGCCCGGCTCCCGCGCGACACGCACGGCAGGACCCAATCCGCCCGTGTGTGTGCAGTTACGGTGGGGACGGGGGTTGCCCTCCCCCGTCCCCACACTAAACCCCCGTTCACGATGGGAAAAGAGGCCGACGGGACAGGCGCTCCGCGCCGCCCGGTCGGCCTCGTTCGCTGTCCGGGGCCCCCACCGCCGCAACCCGCCACAGCCGGCCGGCACGACGGCCGGCTCACCGGGGCGGCCGCCCCTGCCCTATCCTGGGAGCGCTCCCGAATTTCGGCGGTTGCCCTGTATCCACGAGGAGAATCCATGTCGATACCTACCGGGCCCGCCGGCCCGCTGCGCTTCCCCCGCGACTTCGGTTGGGGCGCGGCCACCTCCGCGTACCAGATCGAGGGCGCCGCCAAGGAGGACGGCCGCGGCGAGTCGGTCTGGGACACGTTCAGCCGCACCCCCGGGCGCACCCGTAACGGCGACACCGGCGACGTCGCCGCCGACCACTACCACCGGTACGTCGAGGACCTCGACCTCATGCGCGACCTCGGGCTGCGCAGCTACCGCTTCTCCATCTCCTGGCCACGGATCCAACCCGACGGCAGCGGCAAGCCCAACCAGCGCGGGCTCGACTTCTACCGCCGGCTCCTGGACGGCCTGCACGAACGCGGCATCGCCCCCATGGCCACCCTGTTCCACTGGGACCTGCCGCAGGCCCTGCAGGACGCCGACGGCTGGGAGTCCCGCGACACCGCCCACCGCTTCGCCGACTACGCCGACGCGGTCTTCCGCGCCCTCGGCGACCGCGTCCCGGCCTGGCTGACCATCAACGAGCCCAAGACCGTCGTGCAGAACGGCTACCTCGGCGGCCACCACGCCCCCGGACGGCAGGACCCGGACGCGGCCTACCTCGTCGCCCACCACCTGCAACTCGCCCACGGGCTCGCGGTCCGCGCCCTGCGCGCCGCGGGCGGCACCGGCCGGATCGGCCCCGCCCTCAACCTGCACCCCTGCTACCCCGCCGACGATTCCCCGCAGGCCGCCGCGGCGACCCGGCTCTACGACGGCTACGAGAACCGCCTCTACCTCGACTCACTGCTCAAGGGCAGCTACCCGCAGGACGTACTGGCCGACCTGGGCCCGCAGAGCCGGATGGCCCGCGGCATCCGCGACGGCGACCTGGCCGTCATCTCCTCGCCGGTCGACCTGCTCGCCGTGCAGTACTACACGCCGATCTACGTCACCGCCGACGGCGGCACCGAACGCCGCTGGCCGACCTCCGAGGCCGAGTGGCAGCAGATCTACCCCGACGGGATGTACGACATCCTGACCCGGGTCACCCGCGAATACGGCCCGATCCCGCTCACCGTCACCGAGAACGGCCTACCCACGCCGGACGCCCTCGCCACGGACGGCAGCGTCGACGACGCCGGCCGGATCAGCTTCCTGCGCGACCACCTGGCCGCCGCGCACCGGGCCATCGCCGCCGGGGTGCCGCTGGAGAGCTTCCACGTCTGGTCGCTGCTGGACAACTTCGAATGGGCCGAGGGGTACGACCAGCGGTGGGGACTGGTCTACGTGGACTATCCGACCCAGCGCCGGGTGCTCAAGAGCAGCGCCCACTGGTACCGCGCGGTCATCGCCGACGGCGGCTTCTGAAACCGCCCGCCCGGACAGCCGGGCCCCGGCGGGCGGCTCCGACGAGCCGCTGACCGTCCGGGGCACGGCCGGCCCGGTCAGCGCGGCAACGCCTGCTGCAACTCCGCCCGCAGCGCCGGAGTGAGCATCTCCCCCGCCTGCTTCGCCAACCGAGCCATCTCGTAGCCCACCACGCCGATGTCCGCGTCCCCGGCGGCCAACGTGGCCAGGATCGACCCGTCCCGCACCTGCATCACCAGGAAGTAGCCCCGGCCCATCTCGACCACCGTCTGCTTGACGACGTCACCGTCGAACATCTGGGCCGCGCCGGCGGTGATGCTCATCAGCCCGGAGGTCACCGCGGCGAGCTTGTCCGCGTGGTCGCGGGGCAGGTTGTCGGAGATCGCCACCAGCAGCCCGTCGGACGAGACCACCACCGCGTGCGCCACACCCGGCACCCGCTCCGCGAACGCGCTCACCAGCCAGCTCAGGTCCCGTGCCTCCTGGCTCAACGTCGTCACTGTCGTCGTCCCCCTTCATCGTGCCCCCCGGACGGTGGCACGGGTATCTCGGTGGTGTCCTCGGCCTCAGCACGCCGTACCCCGTTGTAGAGCCGGGAAAGCATGCCACCGACCGCCTCCGGGTCCAGGTCGTCACGCGCGGGCGCCGACCCCGGTTGGGCCGAACGCGTGACCGCGGAGAGCTGCGCCATCGGCACCCGCATCGGCAGGCCCCGCTCGTTCGTGCCGGCCGTCACCGGGGTGGCCGGCGGCACGACCGGCCCCGGCACCGCCGGTCCGGCCGGACCCTCCCGCGACCACCAACCGCCGCCGACGCCCGACGGCGCCGGGGCGAGCACGTCCTCGGCCCGGACCGGCACCGGGCGGGCCTGACGCGGCACGGTGGTCGTGGGCGGGCGGCCCGCAACCGGCAGGTCCAGCGGCGCGACGGCCGGCTCGGACGAGCCCGCGGACCGGGCGGCACCGGACATCCGCTGCACACCGACGCCCCGCGCGGCGCCCGCCGCCAGCATCCGGGCCGAGGCCGGCGGATTCAGCTCCACCGCGCCGGCCGGAGCCAGCAACGCCGCGGGCAGCGCCAGCCGGGCGACCAGGCCGTTGTCGCCGCCCTCCAACCGCACCCGCACGCCGAGCCGGGCCGCCAGGTGGCTGACCACGAACAGGCCCATCCGCTCGACCGTCGCGACGTCCGCAGCCGGCGGGCTGGCCAGCACCCCGTTCGCCTCGGACAGCGCCGCCGGGCTCATGCCCAGGCCACGGTCCGTGATCTCGATCAGCGCGCCCGCGGCCTCGATCCGGGCGGTCACCGACACGACGGTGTCCGGGCGGGAGAAGGCGGTGGCGTTCTCCAACAGCTCGGCCAGCATGTGCACCAGCTCACCGACGGCATGCCCCACCACGTGCACGTCGCCCACCGACTCGATGCGGACCCGCTGGTACTGCTCGATCTCGGCCGCGGCCGCCAGCAGCACCGGGCCGAGGCCGACCGGCCGGTTCCACCGGCGGGTCGACTCGGTGCCGGCGAGCACCAGCAGACTCTCGTCGTTACGGCGCATCCGGGCGGCCAGATGATCGAGCTTGAACAGGTTCTCCAGCTGATCCGGGTCGCTCTCCTCGCGCTCCAGGTCGTCCAACAGCTCCAGCTGGCGCTCCACGAGCACCTGGCTGCGCCGGGCCAGGTTGACGAACATCGCGTTGACGTTGCGCCGCATCGTCGCCTGCTCGACGGCCACGGTGACCGCGCTACGGTGCACCGCGACGAACGCCTCCGCCAGCTCACCGATCTCGTCGAGCGAACGGACCACCGCCGGCGCGACCTCGATGCCCGGCACCCCGCCGGTGACGGTCCGCAGCCGGTCCAGCGCGTCCGGCAGCTCGACCTGCGCGATCCGCAACGCCTGGCTACGCAGCAACCGCATCGACCGGGCGACCGAACGACCGACGAGCAGCGAGATCAGCAGGGCGACCAGCAGCACGGCGACGACCCCACCGGCCACCAGCAGGGTGGTCCTCAACTGGCCGCTGCTGGCGCCGTCGGCCTGCCGGACAGCGTCGTCGAGCACCCCCGCCTCAACCTGGCGCAGCAGCTCCTGGCGCTGCTGGCTGGCCGCCCACCACTGCTCCGAGGGCAGCACCTCGGGCGTCGCGTCGCCGACGGGCAGGCTGCGCTCCTCCAGTTGGGTGGCGACCAGGAACACCGGGTCCACCGAGGTCTCGTCGTACCGGCGGATCTGGTCGGTGGTGGCGGCCACCCGGAACGCGCCCAGCGCGGTCAACTGCTGGGCCCGCAGGTCGGTGAGGAGCACCCGGTCCTCTGTGCCGTACCGACCGGCGCGGGCGGCGGCGTAGAGCTGGCCCCGGACCCGTGAGGAGAGTTCCTTGACCCGGGCGATCTGGACGTAGCGCAGGACAGCGTCGCTCAACGCCGGCCGCTCCTGGCCCGGCGTCGGCTCGGCGAGCAGGTCGAGCAGCGTGTCGACGGCTCGGTGGTAGTTGCTCAGGATGGTGTCGCTGCTGAGCACCGCGGGCGGAATCGACGGCCGGATGTCGACCACCTGGTCGTACGCCTCCAGCACCTCGGAGAAGGCGACCCGCCAGGACGCGTCGGCGTCGGCCAGTGGCTCGGCCGCCCGACGCAGGTCCACGATGGCCCGATCGGTGGCCGCCTGCAACGGCTTCAGGGCGGTGGACGCGATCTCCCGGTCCCCACCCCTGCGCAGCTCGCCCAGCTCCCCCGCCGAGCGGTCCCGCTCCTGCTGAAGCTGGTGCACGGCCGCGGTGATCTGCCGACCGATGCCGACCTGCCGCGCGAAGTCGTTCAGCGCCGTCGTCCGCCCCACCAGGGCGCTGGTCTGCACGCCGGCGAGCACCAGGAACGCCACCGAGGGCACCACCAGCACGGTGGCCAGCTTGGTGCTCATCCGCCAGTCCCGCAGCCGGAACGGCGAGCGTCGCCGGTGCGGAACGACCCGGACATCGAAGCGACTCCGGCGATGGTTCGACACCGCGCCGTTCACCGGGTCGGGACCTACCGCCACCCTGCCTCCTCCGTCCTGCCGCGTCCACCGCGGTCCGGGGAGCGCAGTCCATCCAACCAGGCTCGGGAGCGCTGTCAACGGCCCGGACGGGGAGGAAGTTCACGAAGGATACTGCGGGTGGGAGCGTCCTGTCGTGGTCGGCAAGACCAGCTCGTCCGTCCGGCCGATGTCGGCGAGCTCGACCGCGTCACCGAAACGGCCCAGCGCCACCAGTGCGGCGCCGGTGGCGCCGATCTCCGGGTTGCGTTGGTGCGACACCGGTCGCGGCGCGAGCGCGGACGCGAACGCCTGCCGCCACCACACCGAGGCGGCCACCGCGCCGCCGCCCAGCACCACCTCGACCGGTTTGTCGACGGTGGACTCCAGCACCGTCAGGTCCTCGGCGACCAGCTCACAGAGCCCCTGCATCAGCCCGGCCAGGATGTCCACGGCGGTGGTGCCGAAGCTGAGACCGCGCACCTCGCCGGTGCCCGCCGGGGCCAGCCCCGGCGCCCGGTCACCCCCGAAGCGGGGGTCCGCCGGTCGCCCACCGCCCGCCGGCACCAGCGCCAGGGCCGCGTCCAGCTCGGCGCCCCGGGGCAGCCGCAGCTCCCGGTCGGCCCAGGCGAACAGGCTGCCGCCGCTGGAGTACGCCGCACCGGTCACCACGTGGTCGTGGTCGACCCGGTAACGCCACAACCGTTCGGGCAGCCGGGGCAGCGGCCCGCCGGCCGGGACGCGCTGCATGAGGCGTACGGCGGCGGAGGTGCCGACGGTGACCGCGGCGCGGCTCGGGTCGACGCAGCCCGAGCCGACGTTCGAGGCCGCGCCGTCGCCCACCGGCGGCGACCACCGAGCCTCGGCCAGCTGCGGCCAGCGGCGGGCGCGGTCGGGCCGTAGCCGGCCGTGCCACTCCAGCTCGCCCAGGGGCGGCAGCTCCGCCGGTCGCGTACCGGCCAGCGCCAGCGCCTCCTCGTCCCAGCGCAGGCTGCCCAGATCGAGCAGGCCGGTGCCGGAGGCCTGGGAGACCGACATGGGCGCGGCCTCGAGCAGCTCGCCCAGCACGTACTCGGGCAGGCCGACGAACCGGTTGATCGGGGTGCCGGACATCTCGCGCAGCCAGGGCAGCCGTATCGACCAGTAGGAGCGGTGCCACCAGCAGCCGGTGCGTTGGTGGAAGTCGTCCGGGTCGGCCGGCCCGGACGCCCCGTCGAGCGGCGCCGGCCGGGTGTCCAGCCAGGTGATCACCGGGCCCAGCGGGGTGCCGTCACGGTCCAGCGGGACCACCGAGTGCCACTGCGCGGAGACGGCCACCAGCTCGACGTCGCGTAGGTGGCCGCCCTCGGCCAGCTCGTCCAGGCACTCGATCAGGCACGCGAGGTAGACGGGACCGGAGAGGGTGCCGGTGCCGTCGTCGCCAAGGGCGAGGTTGACCTTCCGCCGGGCCAGGGCGCCGGGCAGCGGTTGGGTGTCCTCGTCCAGCACCAGCCCACGTACCGAGGAGGTGCCCAGATCGAGCGCGAGAATGTTCATCGCCGGTCAAGTTACCCGGTACCGGGCGTGCCGGAACGCTGGTCGGGCCGGGGGCACCCGTACGCCCGATCGGCTACCGGGCCGGCCGTCGGGCGCGTAGGGTGGGTCGCATGCTCGCGCACCTGACCTGCTGGTGGCCCGCCAACCCGGCGGCCATCCACCGCGCGTAGCTCCATCCACGCGGCCGCCTCGAGGCGGCCGCCGGATCTCCCGGCTCCGATGGCCGCCCCACCGGCGGCGCCCGGCCCGACGGAGAATCCGATGACCCACCTGACCGACCTGCTCGCCGCCGTCGCCCGCGGCGTCGACCCCGGCCCCTTCGCGCTGCTGCGCCGCGACGGCGCCGACGATCTGGAGCTGTTCACCGGCCCGATGGAGGCCGTGGAGCGGCTGGCGGACATCCCGCTGCCGCCGGGTCCGCCGGGGGCGCGGGCGCTGGCCGTCGTGCCCTACCGGCAGATCACCGAGCGCGGCTTCGCCTGCGTCGACGACGGCGCCCCGCTGGAGTGCCTCCAGGTCCGCGAGCAGCACCGCATCGCCCTGGCCGACGCGCTGGCCGCCCTGCCCGACGAGCCGGTACGCGCCGTCGACGCCGCGTTCGACGTCACCGACGAGGAGTACGCGCGGACGGTGCAGCGGGTGCTGGCCGAGGAGATCGGCCGCGGCGAGGGCGCCAACTTCGTCATCCACCGCACCCTGAACGCCACCGTGCAGGGTCCGCCGCTGGTGGCCGCGCTGGCCGCGCTGCGCCGGCTGCTGGTCGCCGAGCGCGGCGCGTACTGGACGTTCGTGGTGCACACCGGCACCCGGACCCTGGTCGGTGCCAGCCCGGAGCGGCACGTCAGCGTCGACGACGGGCTCGTGATGATGAACCCGATCAGCGGCACCTTCCGGCCCGTCGCGGGCACGCCGGACCGGGAGGCGCTGCTGCGCTTCCTCGCCGATCCCAAGGAGGTCGAGGAGCTGTACATGGTGCTCGACGAGGAGCTGAAGATGATGGCCACCGTCGCCGAGCACGGCGGCCAGGTG
This sequence comes from Micromonospora sp. CV4, assembly GCF_003667455.1. Taxonomy (NCBI): domain Bacteria; kingdom Bacillati; phylum Actinomycetota; class Actinomycetes; order Micromonosporales; family Micromonosporaceae; genus Micromonospora; species Micromonospora sp. CV4. Next base: position 20,227 of record NZ_RCVI01000156.1, read on the forward strand.
ATCGGCCCGTACCTCAAGGAGATGTCGCACCTGGCGCACACCGAGTACCTGCTCGCTGGTCGGGGCACCCGGGACGTGCGGGAGGTGCTGCGGGAGACCATGTTCGCTCCGACCGTCACGGGGAGCCCGATGGAGAACGCCTGCCGGGTGATCGCGCGGCACGAGCGTGTCGGCCGGGGGTACTACGCGGGTGTGCTGGCCCTGCTCGGTCACGACGAGGCCGGTCGGCAGACGCTGGACGCGCCGATCCTGATCCGTACCGCCGAGATCTCCCCCACCGGCCGGCTGCGGGTGCCGGTGGGCGCCACCCTGGTCCGGCACTCGACGGCGGCCGGCGAGGTGGCTGAGACGCACGCCAAGGCCGCCGGCGTGCTGGCCGCGCTCGGTCTCGGCCCGGCGGCGCCCGGTGGCGGCGAGGAACAAGGACGTGGTGCTGCGCAAGGGGGTGGGCATCGGC